>PXDP01000343.1 GCA_003565035.1 PVC group bacterium
CTACCGGATGGGGAAGAAAATCCAGGAATAAGACCCAAAAAACTGCCGGTATTTTCATACCGGCAGTTTTACGCCACTTTCACTCTGGTGCTGACACCGGATCGCTTGGACGCTTTTGAAAGAACAACGAGAATACCAACAAGAAAGGATTTCCACTTCCGGCTGCTCTCATCGCGGGCTGACGAAAGCTGCTGTGAACCAGTAGCGGAGCGTCTTGGGTCAGTTTAGAGAGCCGGGAGTCTAATATTTATTGTGTCGAGAAAACGCGACTGAGAGAAGTCTGACTACGAATCTCCAAACCGATGAGAAAAGCAGAAGAAAGAAGCCTACTGTGTGCGCCGCGTTACCCACAGGCGCACCCGCCCCGAGCGAAGAAATGCTCCAACCCCGCGCCTATGGATAACGCTATGTTCTCTCCAAAATAAAAAGTTGATTTGGGGGCTTGACCTTTTCTTTCAGAGAAGCCCAGGATTTACATTGGTTTTCATTTTGCAATAAGCTCCTTGATCAACTTGCTGGGCATTCAAACGGCTTTTCGGCAACTGTCACGGGCCTTTTGCAGGCAAAACCACTCGGAAAGCGCGGTTTCGGATATCCCGGGGGTCTGTAAAAGGCGGGTGGATGGTGCTGGCATCAGCGCTCGTTCCCCAACTCCCTCCCTTGTACCTCAAGGGTCGCGGGGGGAGTGGCTCGGCATCCGGTTCCTCCCATTCGCGTCGGTCCCAGACGATTTCCGCGACATTTCCCACCATGCCGTAAAAGCGGTTTTCAAAACCGTGCGGCGGGAAGGCTTTGACGGGCGCCACGGGGATGGTATACGCCGCGTAAACGGGATGCAGGCCTCCCGTGCTGCGGTCGAAGGCATGATAATCCGCCGCCAAATAGTTCGCCACATCGTGGGAAATAGTATCTCCCCAGGGATAACGGGCAACGTGACCGGGGTCCGCCGCTCTCGCGACATACTCCCACTCGGCCTCGGTGGGCAAACGGTAGCCGGCGTTCCAGTCCACGTGATCATTCGTCCATGATCTATTATATTTCCCGGGCCCCTCAATGCGTCGCAAAACGACGGTTTTATCTTCGTCGAGATAATAGGCGGGCCTGAGGCCCTCCCATTCGCTGCGGGCATTGCAATACAACATGGCGTCGGCAACACTCAATTCAAAAACGGGTCTGGTCAGCATGTGGCTTTGCAGGTCATAAGGTCCGATGAACTCCGCAATGGAGGTAAATGTGTACCCGTTATGGAGTGCCCACCTGTATACCCGGATAAATTCTTCCTGTGTGACTTTTGTATCGGACATGAAAAAATCGGGGAAAGTGACCTGTGGCGATTCGTGAGAAGAATTGTCCCTCGGATGCAGGGGGAAGGTTCCTCCGGGAACGCGCACCAGATGGTCCAGAGCTTGGGAGTCGGGGAATTCCACATCCTGGGCGACGTAGGGAGCTACACCTTCCTTGAAACGCTTTTGGAATTCCTTTTGGTCCGCCATGTGCGCCTCTCCGGGGAAGGGTCCGCGCCCGGGGGCCAAGGCATCGACTTCCGACAAAAATGCGTCAATGTCTTCTTTGCGGATCACAGAATGACGGGAGCGGCTGCTGTTTAGCACGACATCCCCGTCCCATAGATCCAGAGACACATAAAAATCCGTGCCGGAAAAACGCTTCATCATGCGGGCATCCTCCGGCGTGCCGTTCTTCGGAACATAAAAGAGACCCTTGCTTTCGCCCCCCGGCACAGTGCCCAATACGATCAGTCCGTCTCCAAAAGGAACAACCCGCCTAAAATTCCAAGTATGGTATGGCAAGCGACCCGGATGATACCCGACCCTCAATCCAAAAGCTTTGCCGTGTTGTTCACAAAACGTTTCCATGAACTTGGCATGCGCTTCATCCTCCATGCCGAATGAAGCGACCCAGACACGAATTCGCTCCAAATTTTCGGGACGATTCCGTTTTGTCGGAACCAAATCCCCGCCGATTTCAAACCAGGAAGTTATTCCCTGATTGTAATGTCCCATAATAATGTTCCCGGCGGTATCCTGATAGAAAGCGTTGGTTTCAAAAGGTCCCGCGGCATCCAGATCATTCCGGGGGACCGGACGTTCAATGTTGGCGAGTATCCTGACCCGCTCGAGTTTTTCATCCGCCAGGACGAGTACCCCGCCGGTATTTCCGCCGAATTGTACCGGCGGACTGTTCTTTCTGAGAATGTGCTTTTTTGCCAGGACCACGAAAATACCCCGGGAGGTTTCCAGCAGATTTGCAGCCATGTGCCCGGGAAAATTCCAATCCTCCAGGTCGAGGGAGCGGACGAGATTCATCTTTTCGTCAAATTGATACAATGAATGCTGATGGGAGTAGTACAAATGCCTTTTTCCTCGCATCATCATTTGATAGAATCTTTTTTCGTTAATTGGGTCGATGCCCATTTCCACATCTGAATGAGGGAAGCGAAGCGTCTTCACAAGCCGGAACTCATCGTTGTTCTTCTCATACACATGCAACACCTCGGGGGCATGAACTTCATCGGCCGTTTTCAGGGCATGGACAATCAGGTAATTCCCCCAAATCTTGCTGTGATGTTTCTTCCACCGCCAATTTCGCATGTTGCTGTACACGTCTTCAGCCTCGGGAAAAGAAATTTCCGGAGGAGGCAATACAGGAGATTCTCTTCGACCGGTGTCGGGGTGAATCCATTCGGACAAACGTTGGGTCAATTCTTCTTCCAGGGAGGGGAAATGATCAGGCTTTTCCGCGTTGGACACCAGGCGCAAAGATGAGTCCAGGATTTTTTCGATGATTCCGGGTTTAGAATCCCAATCATCCAGGAAGTAAAATTCGGGTACAATCCAGCCTTGTTTCTCAATCCGATTGCGGGTTTCCACAAAGACCTTTTTGAGCATGTCATGATACCCCCGTGGAAAATGACGGACGATTTGTATTTGGTTATCCATCCACAGGGATGGATTCTGAATCATCAAAAGGGCGAACTGCTCCATATGGTGGATGGTTTTGTCCCTCAAAGAGACTTCCTTTGAGTCTTCCCTTGAGTCCTCTTGAGAATCCTCCTGTTCACTTGCGGCATACGCCAGAACGGAGAGGATCAGGTTGCGAATAAACAGGTCATTTACGGCCACGTTCGGGTTGTCGGAATCCTGATGGAGAACATATTCAGAAACGTAGGGACGCTCTTCCGCAATCCGTATGAGTTGAAGCAGGCTTTCCAAGGGCAACGAAGTAGAATATCTGACCGTATTCCTCGTGCTGCGGGCCTCGCGCTCATCAAAAAATTGACGCAGATGTGGCAGATATATGGGGCGATGCGTCGTGAGATACGATGTAATCAGCGCATTTCGCTCGGCTTTGCGTCTCGGGTGAAAGCGATGGAAGATGCCATGTCTATTTTCCAAACTCCGTTCGTAAATGGTTTCGATTTTTTCCCACTGCATTTGCAGATCCGCATGATTCCGAATGTTTTCACCGAAGTGGGAGGAAACGGTCTTCATGAAACGATCCCCGCTTGTACGTGACAACGGAGTCAGCACAAAGGATGCGAAATTTTGAAACAGATGAAGGGTGTCGGCAAGCAATTCTGAAAGCTCGTCCGGTCCGGGGTCCTGCATCGCAAGAATTCGGACGAGCAAGTGCTCGCGGTAAATCTCATAAAAGCCAAATGCATAACGACGCTCCGAGGGGTTGAGCGCCCGGGCGGTAATGGCGGCGTCCAGGGCGCGTTCCGGTTCCTTGCGGCCCTGGTAATATCGCGCGAGCTGATAAAACCGCCGCGCTTCTTGCCGGAGAAGATCGCCCCCCGGGTTTTCCCGATTCGGGGAATGATCCGAAAGGAGCCTGAGCGCGCGCGCGGCAATCTCTTTTGGATGGAGGGTTCCATCCAAAGGAAACTCTTCTGCAAACACGTTCTGATTTTCCGGGGTGGTTCCCCGCAAGGTGAAAACCGGACCCTCCGTTTCCTGATGGATAAACCCACTCAACATCACCACACTCGACTGGAGGTCCAGACGCAGCGCGGGGCTCAGGGATTCTTCCCGCAGGAGGGATTCCAAAAGATTTCTCTCCAAAAGCACCAGAGAGGGATACTGAACGATCATGCGTTCAAGCATGGTGTGAAGGGAGGAGTAGACGTGGCGGTCTCCTTCCGGGGCGTCCACCAGCCGAATGTCCAGCAGGGTCACTCCGGCAAACTCCCGGCCTTTCCGCCAAAGCGTTCGCCAGGAGGGCAGCACATTTTGCCGGAGCAGGTCGTTGATGGCCTCCACCCCTTCCCCGGGGTTTTCCAGGTTTAACGCAACCACCTTGTCCACCAAGCGCACGCCGGTAAGCACATCCAAAGCCCGGAACCATACCGCCCCCGGATCAGCTTCACTTTCTTCGACAGTCTCCACGACGATCAGAATATCGGCAGATACCCACGCGCACAGGTCGAACCGCGCTCTCTCTTCCCCGCGGGCATGCAGGAGGAAGGCCCGTTCTTGAAGGAGCGCATCCTGCACACTGCGGTCCAACAAGGTTATCTCCTCGTTTTCGCGGGTCCCGGTGAACAGATTCACCCAGGCCCTTGAGCTGTCGTTCAGGGTCAGAAACGCCAAACTCGGATCGCCAACATCCTCTCCGGACACGGGCGGCGGCGAGAGCCAAACTCCCCATACCGCGAGGGCAAAGAGCAGGCGGGAAACGGAAAGGCGGGGGGCATGCAGGCAGTCGGGTTTATTCATTTCGGAACGCTTTCATTTTACAAGCGGGCGTATATTTCAACAGTGTCAAGATTGGGCGTTTCATGGATCTTTTCCTTGCATGGCGTCCCCCGGGCCGGGGAGAACAACGCGGAAAGAATAATAGGACGTGGCGTGCCAGTCAAGGGACGCGTCGATGGTGCATTTGTCGGCGGTTAGGTCCCATGATCCGCCTTTTAATCGGATGATATTCCTCAAGCTGAAGGAGGGAGAGGAAGCCGGGATCAAACATAAGGTTAAAATAATAGCCGTAAAATCTCCAGCGCGAAGGATCTTCGATGAGCAGGACTGAGAGTTGCTCCATATGATGCCGGACGTGCGCGACATAATGCTCTTCGTGCCGGCTTGCGGTATAGTAGAGAACGGAAAGAATCATGTTCCGTAGAAACAAATTATCCTCTTTCACGCGGCGAGGTCTCTTCTGTTTCCAGCTATATTGCGGACGCTCCAGGTTTTGTTCGATAAGCCGCAGGGTGATCTCAAGAGGAAGCGGCGACATGTGGGGCTCCTCGCTCACGGCTCTGTGACCAAAAACAAAGGCCACAGTTTCGTAACACAGCGGAATGTAAAAATCGGCGTGATGCTGAAAGATCCGGTTGCGCTCCTCCTCGGTGAACTCATCATAATTCATGGTCCACATCATGTATTTTCGCTGTCTTCCGTAATTGACACTCCTCTCATACCCTCGTCGGGCTTTTCTCCAACGCTCGCGCAACACCGGATTTTCCTCCAGGGCCTCACGGAACCTTCGCTCGACATCCCGTACCAAATGCTCGGGTCTCATCCCGCTTTGGCTGACATGACGAGGAGGGATAAAGTCCATCAACAGGCCAATATCCCGGAAAAGCTCCTTGATCTCCGCCACATGCACCCGGGAAGTTCTCCTGATTTTGGCCTCCACTTCCTCAAAAAGCAGTTCGTACAACAAATCGGCATTCCGTGCCTGGCGGGGATCAAGGGCCCAGGATGTCCGGGCCGCCTCCAACGCACGCGCGGACTGGCTGCGACTGCGATAATAAAGCGCCAATTGGTGAAAACGACCGGATTCCTCAAGCAAGTTGAGTCGCGGACGGATTTCACCTCCCTCCAAATACATATGCAGTTCACGAAGGATGGCGGTCGCGACATCCCCCGCGCGGCGACGGCCCTCCTCCAGAGGAATGCGATTCTCAAAAAGCATTTCCCCGTCGGTGCTGAGCCCTTGCAAAGTGAATACCGGTCCCTCCCCCTCGCGGTGGAGGGTTCCCTGCAACAGAATCCCTCCCGAACGCAGCTTCAATCGCAGGGCGGGACTCAAGGCCTCCTCATCCAATAAGGAGCCCAACAGTTCCCGTTCCACGAGAAGAAGCCCGGGCTGCTGAACAATCATGCGCTGCACCAGCTCAGCCACGGGGGCCAGGGCGCGCCGTTCCGCGTCCGTCGCGTCCGCGAGGGTAATGTCGAGCAGCGTAATTCCATGAAACCTTTCCTCTTCTTTCCAGAGCATCCGCCAGGCGGGAAACACCTCTTGGCGGGTCACCCGGTCCAGCGGCTCTACCGACGCCTCAAGACGGGTAAGGTCCACAGGCAGGAGTTTTTCTGCGAGGCGCACGCCCGTGACCACGTCCAGGGCCCGGAGCCAAAGCTGGCTTTGCTCCGGCCCCTCCCCCTCAAAGGTTTCCACAACCAGCAGCAAATCCGCAGACACCCAGCGGCGCAAATCGAAGTCCTGACCGTCCCTGCGGGTGTGGTGCAGGAAGACGGAGCGCTCCCGCAGCAGCGCCTCGCGCTGGTCGCGCTCCACCCAGACGATTCCCTCCCCGCCCCGGCTGGCGATCAGCAGTTCTCCCGCCGCGCGGGCCGCGTCATTCCCGGCCAGCAGCGCCAGGCTGGGCGCTTCGGCGTGAAGTTGTGATATAGAGAGAAAAATGAGCAGAATATATTTCATGATGTGATCGTTTTGCTGTTGGCAGAGGTTTTCCGAGGTTCGGAAGGGAGTTTATAAGATCCGTGCGCCTCAATCCGCCAATTTCTTCAGCATCCGTTCCGCCAGTTCGGCGGCCGCTTCTTGCAGGGCCTGCTTGGCCGCAATTTGTTCGGACAAATTCACGGCCACCCGGGTCTGCCGGTCGACGGCCAACACGTTGTTTTCACGATCAACCGCTTTCACCTCCACGCGGGCCTTGACACTGATCAAATTACCTCGTCGCATGGCGAACTCGCTGAAGGCCTCGCCGACCAAGCGCACGTCCGCCCGGGTTCCGGGTTCCACCACGGAAAAGCCGCTTTCGATAGCCATAAGCTGAAATTCGCTTTGCGCCGCGGGATCCGGGATTTGCCGGCCCACATGCTCTTCTTCAATTTGAATGCTCAGAATTGGCAAATCCTTGCCCGCCTCCTTCTTTTCGGCAATGGTCTCGGTCAGGCGCCGGATGCGGTCCGCTCTTTCCACCACTTTCGGCAACAGGTCCCCGCTACGCTCCCGGATGATTTCCATGATTTCCCCCGAGATTCTGGTCGTCAGGGCGTCGGTGCTTTCAGAAAGAGGGCCCTTCACGGATGCGCCCAACACCCGGCTGGTTTCGGTGCCGATAATCTTCGCCACCAGATACTTGGAGTCCCCGGTTTCAATCACCGAACCGGTGATGAGGATCCTGGCTCCGGTCAATTGCCCCAGGACCAATGCTTCGCCCGGACGCACCATGCCTGACAAGTTGATCTCATGTTCGGTGACCACCTTTTGTAAATCTTCACGTTCCACCAAGTAGAGGTCGGGATGCACGATCAACTCCGCGAAAAGAAGCGGGGCCACTTTCGCTCCTTCCCCCCTCACTCCGTTTCCAAGATCGTTGAAGGGCAGGATGGCGGCGGGCACCACGGGGTCGGCATTCGCCTCCGGGAGAATGAACGGTAAAGATACCGCAAGACAGGCGATGAGTTTGGGCAGGGTTTTCATTGGGTTTTCCTTTGATTCGGGGGAGGGGTGTGCAGAGATCGCAAGATGGCATCCAAAAGAAGCAGGGGCGCGGGCGAGTCGTGTTCGTAAGTGGTCAATGGGACGCCACAGAAAAGCAGGGGAGCACCGCCTTCGTCGTAGAATTCCACCCATGGCCAGCCTTGCCGCTCGTTTGCGCGGATTCTCCATGTATCCTGAACAGTATGAAGATTGAAATATTCCCGGGAAAATCCGGCACCTTTGAGCCGGGGATCCAGTTCGGTCACCTTTTCGATTCCCTGGAAGTTGATATTCGGAGGCGGGCCATCTTTCGGAAAGACGGGCAGATCAAAAACGCCGCGGGAAGGCGCCAGGACTAAAACCGGGATTCCATCCCCCGCGAGCCGGTGCAGTTGGCTCACAAGCTCGCAGTGTCGCTGAAAAGAAATTCCCTCACCCACCAGCAAAGCGCCATTCCCCAACCGGGCGGGGTCGAATACGCGGGTGTGGGGCACCTCGTGCCGCTCCAGCCAGGAGGCGGTGTTTCCCCGGGGATCGTAAAGCCACAGGGGCCAGTCTTTCAGCCATTGTTTTTCTCCGAACCATGGGGTGTCCGGAAAAATCCAAAGCGTGGTCTTCAGGACGGGCGCCTCCGCATCGCTCCCCGAGAGGAGCAATTCAAGCCGGGTATACAGCCCGGCGGGAGGCGGAGGCGCTTCGAAGACCAGGCGGGCCTTTCCGTCCAACTCCACACCCAGAGTCCCTTCCGCCAAAGGCTTGTTTTCAAATTCAAAGCGAAATCGGATCCGCTTTCCGGCATGATTCGGCGCATGAATCCGGACTTGCATTTCTTGGGCATGGGTTAGCTGACGGGGCGGCAACACCGTCATCTCCCCGCCAAACACCTGTAAAACGGAAAGTTTTGCAAGCACCAGGAAGGTGCAACACAAAAATTTCGACGCGGCAGGGGTCTTCATGCGTTGTCCTCCGATGTGGACGGGTGGATCGGCATCAGGCGATGAACCATGCGCAAGCCCGGACCGAGTTCCGTTTGCGCGTTCGCTGTGTTCGTGGCATCCGTCGCCAAAGTCACCTGTTTGCTCGCCCGCAGCCCGTCAAGGGAAGGGAGATCCAGATGGCTTTCCACAAACCATCTGTCGCCGGCAAGGTCATGAATCCAGACGGAAAAAGATTCCCCGGATTCCGCGCGGGACCGGCCGTCCACCCAATGGCTGTCACGCGCCAGAAGCTCCCGACGCCAAACCGGCGTCCAAACCCCGTCCTCCGATTCCCGCTGAATCTCCACGCGGAGAACCAGGTTAGCGGTCCGGTACGGTTCGGGGCTCTCCTCAATCTCCAATATTACGTCCGGGTTGTCACCCGGGATCCATACGGCATGGCCTTGAAAAAGACGTGCGATTTCCCGATAATACGGAATGCGATCCGTAAAATCGTCACCAGAGGGTTCCACAGTTTGAACATCCGCGGCGTCCGGGTCCCGCGGGAAAGGCTTGTTGAGAAGAAAAACCACTCCCGCGGCCAGCGCCAGGCCCGCCCATGCATATGCCGGGGTCCAGTGGGGGAAAAACCCTCCCCCCGCCTTTCCCGGCCGGACCGGGGCAGGCCTCAATGTGTTTTGCGGACAGGGGGGCGGTTCCGTCTCCATGGGCGGCAACGCGCGGTCCACGCGCATCCCCCAGCGTTTCAAATCTTTGTCCATTTCGTTGTGTTTACGCATGGCCCAACTCCTTTTTCAGGATTTTTCGTGCCTGGTGAACGCGCCAATAGAGGGTGGATCGGGTGCATCCCTGAATGCGGGCGGCCTCCTGGGGATTCATGCCTTCGATCACGGTCAACACCAAAGCCGAGCGCAACTCGGGCGCGAGGGTCTTGATGGCTTCAGTGATCCGTCGGTTTTCCTCTTTCCAAAAAAGGGAATCCCGCGGGGACGCCATTCCCCCCCGGTGCTCCGCACCCGCCCCGTAGGTCTCCATGTGCTTGCGGGCGGTGATGACTTTTCGCAAATGTTGGTGGGCATCATTCACGGCAATGCGACACAGCCAGGTCTTGAAACTGGCGTTTCCTTGAAACTGTTCAATTTTGCTTGAGGCTTTCACAAAGGTGTCCTGGGTTAAATCCTGCGCCACACACTCGTCCAACACGATCTTGGTAATGAGGCGATACACAAGATCCTTGTGCCTTCGGTATAATTCTCCGAAGCATTCCTGGCATCCCTGTGACTGGAATCGTTGTATAAGTTCATGTTCTTCCCGTGGCGCTTTCATTTGTTTCTTATACCTTTAGATGCGTGCGCGGGAAGATTCTTGGTAAAAATTTCATTTTTTTTGGAATCATCTCTCCCGCGAAGACCGTTGCTTGATGATTTTTACTATCAGAGAGACACCGGGACCTACAAGCTCAGGAGGCGTTTATCCAAATGATTGACAAATTCCATGTCACTTTTTCCGATAGACAGCTTGCCAAACGAATGCGGATCATTTCCGGTGGAGTGGAAAATACCTGTTGCTATATTTCAACCCTGCGGGCCATGATCTTCCGGCGGCTTTGCACCCCGAAAAAGAACAACGATGCGATGCTTCGCCTTATCTTTTTCGGGGCAGAAATCCACTCGGAATCTCACGGTCCTATGCGAAGATTTCTGGTTGACAGGGTACTGGTTTGGGCGGCTCAAGACGGGAGCTGTCGGTCTCGACATCTCAACGGCGTCGGAAGTGTGCGTTGACGTGCCGGAGGGCGTCACGGGCGAAATCGAGGGCGGTTTCCAAATCGGGTTGGGCTTCGGCGATTTCGGAGAGGGCGATGCGGGCTGCGATCCGGGTCAGGGCTCGTCTGGAAGTGAGTGTCGCAAGATGGCGCAGGAGTTTTGGTCATTGGCAAGGCGAGAGCGAGGCGAATACCCTCTGCGGTCTGTAACGAGCGATCAACGCCGCCAATGGCCAAAAGAACCAGCCAGATGCGACACTCATTTCCTGACGGGCCCTAAGCCCCTCGCCGCGTTCGTTGGCGGTGTTCAGTCGGCTCACGGCTTCGTAGGTGCGTCCGAGGTCGAATTGGGTTTTGGCGGCTTCGATGTGGGCGGCGGCGCGGGGCCAGAGGTGATTTTCGACCATGGGTTGGCCGTATTCCTCCACCCAGGTCCAGGCTTGGGCGGGGTTGCCGGAATCCCGTTCGATTTTGGCCAGGGCGGGAAGGTGAAAATACATGTTTCTATGTTTCAATATTTCCTATTTTTCTTTTACCAATCTTGTGTTAATTCTGACACCCTTTTTGCTTTGCAGATACTTGTTACCTATTTTAGTCCTCTAATAAATTCACAGTAATGGGATTTACA
>PXDP01000306.1 GCA_003565035.1 PVC group bacterium
CTGGACCCGGAAACTGGTCACCCGGCCGATGAGCAGATAATCCACTCCGCGCACTTCGCCCATTTGCGCCATTTCATCAAAGCGGACAATGCCTTCGAGTTCCTGCTCTTTGAGGAGCTGCTCCAGCTGAGCGCGCTCAATCACACCAAAACGTCCGGTGTTCATCAGCAGCGTGGTGGCCTGATCGGCAGCCACCACATTCATCCCTTCGACTGCACCCTGCCGGGTGTCCACCTGGAACATGGGCACGCCCACGCGCACACGCTGAATGCCGGCGGGCGGCGGGGGATATTGGCCCACTTGATTGGTGACCTGGGCGCGGTTGGCGGAGGTTGTCGGTCCGGGGGCCTGACATCCGGTGAACACAAGCGAGGCTGTGGCCAAAGAAACGGAGAAGACTTTGCTGAGGGTATTCATGAGGATTTCCTGTTTGTTGTTTTGAGTTGCAAGTTCAAGCGTAGAAAAAAATGCGGGCAGGTCAAGAGAGAACAACGGATTCTAAAGCCCCGCCGCCTGTTCCCAGTTCATGGCGAGTCGCGTGGACCTGCCGGGATGCAGCCAGAATTCCGTGATGTGCACCGAATCGGAAACGGTGGTTTCCATGCGGTATTCTCCGGGCTCCAAGGTGTCCAGCGTATCCCCGAAGCGCCCTTCGGCCACCAGCTCGCCTTCCGGAGTCAGCAACCGAAACGCGGGCGGGGGCGGCGAAACAATGGCGACCAGATCCCGGGCGAGATTCGCGGCGTCCTCCACCGGCATGTACACGCCGCCGGAGGCCTCCGCCATCCCCTTGAGCTGACGGGTCCAGTTGGGCCGGTTGATGTCAAAGCCGAGAATTCGGAAGGTCACGGAATCCAGGTCGCGGTAGGCGGCCGCGGAGGCCACGGGGTTGGAGCGGGTGTCGTCTCCACCGTCGGTGAAGAGCACCACCAGCGTTTCCGCCCCGCGTCCGCCCCGGAGATCGCCCCGTGCCTCATCGAGGCTGAAGGCCAGCGGGGTTCGTCCCACAGGGCGCAGGCTGTCGAGCGTTTCATTGATCAACGCCCGGTCCAGCGGAGCAAAGGGCAGCACCAACTCGGAATCCCGCACCGCATCATCGTGCAAAGCATTATAGCGGTGTCCGTACACCCGCATGGCGAATTCAACACCGTCGGGCAGCGCGTCCACCAGTTCCCGCACCGCGTCCCGGGCCATGTCGAATTTGGTGACATTCTCCAGCGGCGCCCGCATGGACCCGGATGCGTCAAAGATTAAATAAAGCCTCGGGGGCGGCGGCGGCGAGGTGAACGAGGTCACCAGGGTGGCCGGTCCTTCGGGCTCCTCGGGTATGATATCCTCATCCATGGACGGGGTGGCCCGCACCAGAAACAGCAGCGCATAGGACGTGGTGAGTGCTGAATTGCTTTCCCCACTCCGGGTCGGCCAGCTGCCGGCTGCCGACTGGGTATCCACCAAATGCTTTGCCCCCAGCGGATACCATTCATGTTCGCCGATAAATTCGGTGCCGAGAATTTGCCCGACTCGCTCCAGAGAGTACAAGTAGTAATAGTGAGTCCCATTTTTGTTAGGATGATCGCTGACACTGAACTGATTGGCCAGCCAGCCGAGCGCATTCAGGATGCGGGGATGGCGGCGCACATCCGCGTCTGCGTCGAGGTGCCGCATGGCCAGCGCATAGGTGCACAATCCTGCCGCCGTCATGGCCCCGTAGGTGTTCCGGGCCATGCCGCGATAACCGAAACCGCCCAGATCATCACTCATGTCCAGACTTTGATTGATAGCCGCCCGTATCAGGGTGCGCTCCCAGACATCCGGGTCCAGGCGCATACCGGCGCGTTCAATGGACCAGAGTCCGAGCACCGCGAACTGGGTGGTCGAATTGTCTCCGTCCCGGCCCTGCCGGAAGGAAATCGTCCGGTGCATCGGTTCCCGGAGATCCCGACGATCCATCGGAGCCCGTCCGCCTTCCACCGCAAACACCTCCCCGGCATCCGCCCCGTCTTCCGCCAGCGACGGAAAAAAGTGATCCGGCACATCCGCGGAATAATGCCAGGTGCCTTTTTCTCCCTGCGCCTCCACCAGCCAGCGGGAAATCTGTTCGAGCTTTTCATGAAATTCCGGATCACCATACGCCCGGATAATCATGGCCAGCAGGCCGATCTCGTAAACTTGCAGCTGGTTGGGATTGACCCGGTGCAGATACTCCCGGAGCAGCTCATCGAACTCGGGGTATATCTTATGCGCCTCCACATTCACCAGCGCATAGAGGGAAATAATCATATACCGGCGGCCGCTCAGACGCCCCCTGGCCGTGTAACGGGTCTGCAGATGTTCCCAGAGAAACTCGCGGCCGCGGTCAATGGCTTCGTTCACCTGTTCCGGGGTGAGGCCCACGCCCTCAAGACCTTTGGGCTCCAACGCCAAATCCCAAAGCCGTATTCCATGGCCGGAGGATGACAAATCCAGTGCAGGGACCGGCTCCGCCTCATCCTGCGGCCCCACCGGATGCAGCGCATATGTCCTGACCCCGCCGTGCAGCAGCCGCAGATTTTTCTGTTCCTCCTCCGGAATCCGCCAGACCATGCGCAGCGGAATCTCAACCCCCGGCGGAAACCACCGTTCACTCATGCCGCGGGCGGACTGATGATTTTTCTCCCCCCAAAACAAATGAATGGGACGGTACACGCTTCCGTTCGACGACAGCAGCTTGAAGCGGTGGGTCGGATCCAGAAAGGCCCCCTCCGGATGCGTGGCGTTCAGCAACAAATCCACGGCGAACCAAACCCGGCCCGACCGGGACCCTGGAATATCTTCGGGAAAATCATAGCCGGTGATGCGCAGATCAAGATCGACATCCAAATCCCGGGCAAGCACCTCTTCAGGTACAGCCGGAGCCACGGGCGTGCCTTTCACCGGAATTCGGATCAGCTCGGGAACGGTCAGACGCTCTCCCGGTCCGACGGTGTGTGGACCAAAGCCAAAAAGCAATTCCGCGGAGTCTGAAGCGTCCCAAACGCCTTCCGGCAACGAAAAGGCGATGCGGCCTCCCGCATGACGCTGCGGCAGAAAGTGCCAGAGATCCGGAAGATCCGTGCCCCGTGAGGGAATTGAGAACAGATGCCGCCCATCCAGCAGGAGAAACACCCGCTCCTGCCAGTCGCGTGGCCGCAGCACCTCCGCATCGCGGTTTGTGCCCACCGGCGTTCTCAGACTGCGCCCGCGAACATCAAACACCCGCCAAACCATACCGGAATTGGAGCGGCCCTCAAATTCTTCCGCGCTCCAGGTGCCATGCACCTGCACAGAAGCCAGTTGATTTGTCCCGGCCACCAGGGGATCCGGTTCGGGAACCGTTTCACCCACAGGGAAGATCGGAAAATGCATGTGCCCGTACTCCGCATCCAGCCAGTGCAGCTCCACATGCCCGAGATTTTCCGGCGCAATCGGAAAATACAGGATTCCCTCGGCCACACGCCCCGTCCGCTGCAAACGGACACCGCTCGGCATGGACAACGGATCATTCCGCACACTGTCCGCCGGAATCAGCCGCCCGCCGCCGTCCACGACGAAAACAGTATCCTCCCAGTTGCGCTGCGTGTAGTGTTGATCCCGTCCGGCATCCGTGTCGGACCGGCGCTGCAGGGTCACGTGCACCCCCAGCATTACCCGCCCGTCCTCCACCGGCGTGCCGTGGATGGATTCAAACAAAAATGCGTGCGGAATCTCCACCGAAATCTGTTCATTCTGTCCGGAAAGATTCAGAGCAATCGGGTGCTCAGGCGGCTCCTGTTCCGGATCCTCGGCCAGCCGGGACAGCGGGAATTCCAGGGGCGGCAGACTCGGTGCCGGCCGCTGATCCGCCTTTGCGGAATCGGGCGCGGCCGCATCGTCATCCCGGGCCTCCACCACCGCGGCCAGCCCGTCCGGCTCCACCGAAGGATCCGCCTCCGCCATGTCAACCGCTTCGGCACGCACCGTGCCGTTTTCAAAATCAATCGGCACGGTACCGCCCGAGGTCACACCGTTGTAATGAAAATCCACCCGCCGGGCTGCGGTTTCCGGTTCAAACACAAACCAAAAACGCCGGGGTTCGCCCCGCGGCGGCAGCCACAGTTCATCGTCAAAGGGCATACCACCGCGAAAATGAGTGGACGCCGCCTGGAGGATGGACCCGTCCGGCATCCGCAGGCGCGCCCGCTGCACCCCTTTGTACATTCCGCCGGTGCCGCTGACATTGCGGATTTGCACCTCCACCTCCAGCGCCACCGGATTTTCGCGCCAGCGGGCGGAGAGAATCTCCAGGGGCAGCGGATTGTCCTCTATCCGCGCCAGCACCGCCGGTTCAGGAACCGCCTGCGGATCCCCGCGGAGGGTAAAGCGGATCGGGTCCGGAAACTGCGCCCCGGCCGCGCGCTGATACTCCGGAAAATCAAAAACCAGCTCCAGGGCCTTTGCATCCGCCGGAACCGGAAACACCATGCGGCCGCCGGTCCGAACATCCGGCAGAAAGGTGGGATTCATCGGCAACGTTGAAAGCACCGGATCGCGGACCGATCGGTCGCGGCCGTCGGCGACAACCTGCAAAAGGTCGTCAGCTCTTAAATAATCTGTCACCCGCGCGTTGGCCACGGTGTCATTTGGATCGGCACCCCGCTCCACCGCCAGCGCGTCGATTTCATCCATGCGCTGCCCTTCCCCTTTCACATCCACCGCCAGCCACACCATGCCTTCAGGCGCGGACACACCGTTGAGGGATTCCGTCTCCTCCACAGCTGTGACCCACACCTCCATTTGATTCTCGGAGATCCCCTGATGCAACGCGGTCACCTCTTCACGGTCGGGAGCGGCCATCAACTCCGCACGCAACGGGGGAAACAGATCATGATAATAATGAAGGGAGAGCGCGTAAACCGGTTCATCCGGAACCACGAACGCCACCCGCCCGCGCACTCCGTCTCCGGTATTCAGCAGCCGCACCGAATCAGGCAGCACTCCCGGCACGCGGGAATCGGGCCGCACCGCCGGCCGCGCATGAACGCCGTTCACCACTGCAAACAACTGACGATGCAGCGGTCCCAGCAAAAGGGCTTCCTCATAATTCAGCTCCAGCAGCAAATCGATCGCCTGATCATTCACAAAGCGCGCATCCATCACCAGCCACTTCATGCCGTTCGGAGCCGGGTCCCCGGCCAGTTCGTCCAGCAGTTCAACCCCAAAGACACTCACCGAGAATCCCCGGTTGTTTCCCCGGACCGGGGGCGAAAGCACCTGAGGACCCGCCGACAAATCCATATCTGCCCCGGCGGGTTCCGTCCCGCGGGTCTCTGCCGGGGTCTGCGCCTGCAGCCGTTCGCGGAACAGTGCGGTTAAGGCCGGTTCCGGCTCCAGTGCGGTCACATCCAGCGGCTCCGCCCGGCCACTGACCGCCAAAGATTTTCCATCGGAAACCGCGACGGTGATCTCCACCCCGTCAACCCGAGCGTCCGCGGCGCCGCCGGACAGGCCCATGCGCACCTCGCGGCCCGCAAACACCTCCGCCGCGACCTTTGCGAGATCCGACGCCCCCCGGGGACCGCCATAATAGAGCAGCACCACCGGGCCGGAGCCCGGAAGGCGCGGAGCCAGTTCCCGCAGCGCGGCGGCAGGATCGACAATCTCCACCCCGTCCAACTGCTGACGCAAATGCGGCAAAAAAGCCATGCCGGCCGGCGGTTCAGTCAGCCCGACCACCGGGGTGCCCCGCACCGTGCGGAAAGGTTCAAACAGCCGGGCCCCGTCTGCCGCCCGCACATTCGCGGACACCGCGGGCAGCCCGCTTTCCGCCAGCACCTCCAACAAACGTGCGGCGCCAAACCGGAAATCGCGGTGGCTGATGTTCATGGCATCCGGACGAAGGCGCATCAAGGCCTCGGCGGCCAGCGCCCCGCGGGTTGCGGCGCTGTCACTTCCCATCAGCGCATTTCCGGCATCGACAAATAAGAGATCCGTGTGACGGGAGCGCAGATCCGCGATGCCGGAAGCAATGCGCGCCAGACCGGGATAGCCCGACGCGGCCGGACAGGCGGCGCAGGGAAGTAAACGCCCCTCCAGATCGGAGGTCACCACCATCGATGGCGCTGCATGAACGTTCAGGCAGGCGGCAAAAAGAATAAACAGGAGAAATGTTTTCATTTTCATCTCATGGATCGTCAGGATAAGCCTATGGCGAGTGCACAACCAATCGTCCTGTAAACTCCGGCAAACAGCAATCCTACTGCTGCTCCCGGACCGGAAAGTGCAGAAAAGACCAGCAAGAGTGCTCCGATATAATTACAAATAAAACATCCAGCGGTCATATTTTCATGACACACATACATTGACGCCAGAAGGGCAACCAATTTCGCACCGATCAGGACTACTTTCGCGCCGTACATGGCGGTTCCGCCGCCCCATCCTTCATCGCCGATCCGGCCCAGTATTTCACCGGTTTCGGGATTGAGTTCCCACCATGCTGTTTTTTCAACCGGGAGACGGTCCAGTGAATCGGGGATCATCAGCACCAAATCCTGCTCAAGGGCTTTTTCAAGGTGATGTTGAATTCTTGGAGAAAACGAGTGAGCCTTGAGATCCTCGCGGGATTCAAGGGTAACCCAGGCATCCGCCCCGGTTTGCTCCATTAACAAGGAGGTGCTGACCATCTTCGGGTTACGCATTTCCACAATGACGGATTCCACCAGTGCATCCACCATCCCCTGCATAAACACCGGCCCGGTTTGCCGGTCCGTGGAGTTCACACGGTTGCCGAGAATATCTATACCGGTACGGAGATAGGTCTCATTTTCTTCTCCAAGCATCGGCTGATTATGCCAGGCGACAAGATTCGCTTCGGCCAAAAACACATGATTCATGGATGGATTGAATTCAGCGCGGGTGGTGGCCCAGTCATACAACTCTTCGGGGAAAACATCTAAGTTTTCCAATGAGGCCTGGACCTGAGCCGGGTTATTTCCGGCTTCAAAATGCAGGGCTCCCAGCATGGCCGGCCGGCTGGCAAGCAGATGATCGAGCTGCCGGGCGGATGCAAATTCACGCTGTATGAAACCCGTTTGCATTAACACGCTGGACTGACGGCTCAGGGCCATTCCACGAAAGATTTTTTCTTCGTCGTTCAGTTCCACCACATCCGCATGGGAGCTATTCCGGGCAGGGTCTTCCGGAAACACATCGTAAACACGCCGGACCTCTTCGCGCACCTCTCCGCCGGGATGCTCCCATTGAAACACCAGATCCACTCCCGTCAGGAGACTCTGCGGGCGGCGGTCTGCGCCTCTGAGCCCGATGGCCCCCAAAGCACCTGTCGCTTGGGTGACCGCCCGTCCAGTAGCCGTTTGCATATGATTATCGTTCAGGACACCTTGTTCATCGAACCCCATCTGGAGGATCAGATCATTTCCGATTTCGAGAAAAGGAACCCAGTTTGAGCTTACTTTCATTTGCCGCAACACTTCGTCAAGGTACCCTTCTCCAAGCTCCCGCATCCTTTCAAAACTTAAGTTCATCTCGTCGTTCATCAACCCGACCTCAAAATGTGCATGGGTATAATCCGCCGGGCGCAGCGTGTGTTCCAGAGCGGTCTCGGTATGAAATCCATTTGCATCCCGGCGTTCAACCCGGACCACAAATGTGACCCGCTGATACAGCGCATCGTCAAGATCCTCAATACTCACCTCCGTGTCGGGATTCGGAACAGCGCCCCCGGCAGGGTTGAGACTCCGCTTGTCGCCGTCATGTTCCAGGACCACCCACCAAATCCTGGATGGCGTGAGGAGTGGAGACTCTTGCGGGGATTCGACCGCCTCAAGCCAGGATTGCAAAACGGGAATCTGCGTCTCCATCCGCCCGGCAATCCTTTCCATGCGCCGCTCCAAAATACCGGCCATTTCTGTGAACTGGGCAAGGCCATCGGGGTCTCCCTCCCCCTCAGGAATTTCCTGGACCGGTGGAAGCCACGCATCCCGGAGAGGGGCGTCGACAGTGAACGGAGCCTGTTTCACTTCGGCGGAGGCCAATTCAACCTGATGGCCGCCTAATTCCAAAAGCCGGGCCAGCAGAACAGCGCGGTCAATAGAATTTCCTGTGCCGTCCATCATGACGGCAGATGGCGAACGCAAGCGCCCCTCATACGGCACTTCCACCGTGTGCTCCATTACCCAGTCCAGCAGAGTTTGAGGATCATTTCCTATTCTGCGGATCAACTCGGCGGGATCGTAGCCCTCTCCGGTCAACATGTCCCGGTAGGCGCGAGCGGAACGAAAAAAGTCCTCCATAGCGGCAAGCTGCTCTTCGGCGGTCGGCCCGCCGTTCACCTCATCCGCAATCAGTACCGCCGATGGAAACAGCGTGGCGGCAAAGAGAACGACGGTTAAACAGGAGGCCTGAATACGACGCGTGAGGGGATGGCAGGTAAACATTTTGTCTTCCTCGTTTCTGGATACGTTCGATGATAATCTACACTATCCCTATAGAAAATCACATAATCGATAGGAGGTCAAGAAACGATCCGGGATATCATCGCAGAGGTGCGGGCTCCTGAACCCAGCCCTCCCGGCGGGCGCTGGGTGCATGTAAGTAGGTCTCGATGCGCTCCATGCCGGAATTCAGGAAATCCCCCCACTCGATCCGGGTCTCGATCCGGTAGAATTCATCCTCCTCGGCTCCGACCGGCTCCACAATCCGCCGCCAGCGGTAGTCCCGGAAGTCTCCGTCAAAGCGGCCGCTGAATTCGCCGCGGTCCAAATCCTCCAAATCGAGCGGTTCAATCAAATCCACAAGGTTCATCAGCGTCCGCGCGGTCTCGTATTGCCGCGCCGAGGTCACCACCGCAATCCCCTCGCCCACCGCGCCGAAAAAAGCCACCAGCGACAAGCCCAGCACCAGGATGGCCAGCAAAACCTCCAGCAGCGAAAAGCCCTCCGTCCTGGCATGATTCGTTTTCATGGATTACCGTCCGTCTCCCAAGGTAATATCTCCGGTCATCCCGTTCACCCGGATGCGCATGCGGTCGTTGCGGTTGTCCCGCAAAATCACCGTATGCGGATCGGTCATTCCGGATGGCGCATAAACCACAAACCAGGTGCCATCCACCTCCTCAGCGCCCCGAACCGCCTCCACCACCACATGCGCGCTGAGTTGACGGCGCCGAATGCGCTCGATCTGATCCGATCCAAAATCCGGGTCCTCCTGAAGGCGCGCCGCCGGACTGTCCAGAAAAGGACCTAAAGCCAGCTCCTGCACCGGTAACTGCAGCAATTCCACAACCCCGCCCTCCCGGTCATAGAGCACCGCCACCGGCCGACGGTCCAAAATCGCCCGTGCCCGCGCATAGCGGTTCAGCGACACCACATCGCGGGTGGCCGAGCGCAGCCGAACCCCCTCGATCGAATCCAGCGCAATCGGCATAAACGCCCCCGCCACAATCGCAATCACCAGCACCACCAGCAGAATTTCCAGCAGCGTGAAGCCGCGTGCGGAGTGCGGAACGCGGAGCTTGCCCGCTAAAGAATTTTCGGAATGCTGAATAGAAGAAGAGGTCAGAGGGCAGAAGTCAGAGGGCCGTTGCGTCGGCGGCCATTCTGACCTCTGACCTCTCACTTCTGACCTCTCCCCAAACACGTTCATCCAGGTCCATCCATGGTTGAGTCTTCAATTCCGCACTCCGCACTCCGCATTCCGCATTCCTCTAAAGGTCGTTGCTGCTGATGGGACCGCCCTCGGTCCCGCCGGCGTTGGAGCGGATTTCAAAAGACGAACCGCTGGAAGTGAACACATATTCCTCGCCCCAGGGGTCCTGATTGATCCGGGTGGCATAGGGGCCCTTCCAATTGTTTACCCCGGGATTGGTGCGCAGCGCCTCCAGATTGGACGGCATCCGGCCTGTATCCATGTAAAAGCGCTGTACGGCCGTGGCAAGCTGGCCAATCTGCACCTGTGCCTGCGTGCGCCGCGCGTCGCGGGTCGCGCCGCCGGGGTCGATAATACTGATCGCGGTCGCGGCCACAATGCCGATGATCACAATCACCAGCATGATTTCCAGCAGGGTAAAAGCGGATTTGGCGTGCGGCGTGCGGCCTGCGGCGTGCGGAGTGGAATGGGGTAATTTCATGAGGAAGGCTCCTGGGTTTTATCTATGATACTGCGACGGTATGAAAAAGAAATACCCGATTTTATATATTCCGGGTGTTCGTTGTTACATTGCATAAGATCCGTGTCCATCCTGTGAATCCGTGGTAAATTCCCCTGCTTGTTTTCTTTTCCTGCGAAACGGCTCACTGGATCCCCTTGCTCAACTGAAAAACCGGAAGCAGCATACTGATGGCCACAAAGCCGACCGCCCCCGCGATAAAAATCATCAACACCGGTTCAATCACGGTGGTAAACAGCTTAATGTTGCGGGTGAGTTCATCATCATAGCGCCGGGCAATTTGCGCCAGGGACCGGGGCACCTCTCCGGCCTCCTCGCCAATGGCCAGCATGTCCGTGAACACCTCCGGAAACACCCCGCTCTCGGCCAGCGGCCGCGAAAGCGAGGAGCCATCCGTCACCCGCGATTTCAAGGCCCCGATTTCTTTTTCGAGCACCGCGTTGCCCACGGTTTTCTGGACAATGTCCAGCGCCCGAAGCACCGGCACCCCGTTGGTCAGCAGGTTCGACAGCGTCCGCGCAAAATTCGCATACGCGCCGGTGCGGATCACCCGGCTGAATACCGGAACCTTCAGCAAAAAGCCGTGCCACGTGTAACGCCCCGCATCGGTATGCCGCCAGACATGAAAACCATAACCGATGCCGCCAAATGCCAGGGCAATGAAAATTCCGTATCGCATCAGGCCGTCACTCATGGCAATCAGCAAAGCCGTCGGCCAGGGCAGGGCCTGCCTCAAATCAATGAAAATTTCGGTGAACTGCGGAATCACCCAGATCAGACAGGCCACAATGGTCAGCACCCCGAACACCGCGACAATGCAGGGATACACCAGCGCGCCGACCATTTGCTCCTTCGCCGCCGCCGCCCGCTCGTAGTGCCGCACCGCATTCTCCAGAGCCTGCTGCAACTGACCGCCCGCCTCCCCGGCGCGGATGACGGAGGTATAAAATTCCGGAAAACTCCGGGGATGCTTTTTCAGGGCCTCCGACAGACTTTTCCCCTGCACAATATCCTCATGCACCGTTTTGAGCACCGCCGAGCGCGCCGGGTTTCCGCTCTGACGGCTCAGCTTCTGCATGCTCGCCCCCAGCGTCATCCCGGCCGAGAGGAGATCCCGCAGATCGATCGAAAACTGCAACAGGACCCGCATGGAAAGCTTGCCGCCGCGCGGCGCCGAGTGGATCAAGGCCGGGCGGGCTTTTCCGGGAGCGGACGTTCCCACAGGCTTTTTCGCCGCCGCTTTGGCGGAACCGGGTTTTTCCGGCCTACGCTTCGCGGGTGCAGACACGCTCCCCGGCCGCTCCGCCACCTGAATCGGCGTCAACCCCCGCCCGCGCAGAAGCGAAACCGCCGCAAGACGGTCCGCCGCCTCCAGCTCTCCGCTGGCGCGCTCCCCCGTCCGGTCTCTGGCTGTGTAAGTAAATGTTGGCATGTTCTTTAACAAAATTCTCTACCCTCTGCCCTCTACCCTCCAACCTCTTCCTCATATTCCTCCTCCGCATCCTCCGACACCCGCAGCACCTCCTCAATGGTGGTCACCCCGGCCAGCACTTTGCGCCAGCCGTCCTCGCGCAGCGTGGTCATTCCGTCCGCCGTGGACACACCGCGGATGCGGCTGGCCGGTTCGCGCGACACCACCAGCTGCCGGATTTCATCGGTCACCGTCAGAATTTCGTAAATCCCGCTCCGGCCGCGGTATCCGCTGTTCCGGCAGGCCTCGCAACCCACCGCCTCGTAGACCGTCCCCTCCTTCATGCGGTGCACCGGGAACTGAACCTCCCGCAAATAGGCCCGGTCCATCTCTTTCGGACGCTTGCAGTCCGGACACAGCGTGCGGATCAGCCGCTGAGCCACAATCGCCTCGATCGACGACGCGACCAAAAACGGCTCCACCCCCATGTCCAGCAAACGCGTGAACCCGCTCGCCGCGTCATTCGTGTGCAGGGTGCTGAACACCAGGTGACCCGTCAGCGCCGCCTGAATCGCAATCTCCGAGGTTTCCTTGTCGCGGATCTCCCCGATCATGATCACATCGGGATCCTGACGCAGAATATGACGCAGGCCCACCGCGAACGTCAGCCCGATCTCCGGTTTCATCTGAATCTGGTTGATCCCCGCCATTTCGTATTCAATCGGATCCTCACAGGTGATAATCCGTTTATCCACCGAGTTGATCGTATTGAGATAGGTGTACAGCGAGGTCGATTTCCCCGAGCCCGTCGGCCCCGTCACCAGCACAATGCCATGCGGGCGGTGGATGATTTTATCGAGTTTCTTCACGTCCTCCGGCACCAGGCCCAGCTTGCCCATGCCGAAAAGTGTGGACTGACGCAGCAGCAGACGCAGGCTCACGCTTTCGCCGTAGACCGTCGGCATCGTCGACACCCGGATATCGATCTCCTCCCCCCGGATCCGCAATCCGATACGCCCATCCTGCGGCAGGCGCTTTTCGGCGATATCCATGTTCGACATCACCTTCAAACGGGAAATAATCGCCGATTGAAACCGCTTCAGGCTCGCCGGCACCGGTGTCTGCACCAGCAGCCCGTCAATGCGGTAGCGGATACGCAAATCCTTCTCCATCGGCTCCATGTGAATATCGGTGGCCCCGTCCTTGTAGGCCTCCCAGATAATCTGGTTCACAAATTTCACCACCGAAGCCTCCTCATCCAGATCCGCCAAATCCGCATCCAGCAGGTCATCCTCGTCCGACATCTCCAGCCGTCCGTCATCCAGCATCCGTTCAATGGTTTCGCCCCCCACCCCGTACAGACGTTTAATCGCCTTTTCCAGATCGCTCTGCAGTGCCAGCGCGAAGCGGATCCGGCGACCGCCCGAGGCCAGCCGCAAGGCCTCCGTCAGTCCCGCCCGGAACGGATCGCGTGTCACCACCCGCAGCACCCCGCCCTCCGCCTCCAGCGGCAGCACCTGATACTGGTACACCGCCTTGGCCGGCAGCATTTCCAGCACCTCCGGTGCCGGAGACACCTCCGCCAGCCGCACAAACGGCACCTTCATCGCCTCCGCCAGCGCCCGCAGAAACACCTCCTCGCTTGTCCCGCCCTGCGCCACCGCCCGCTCCGTAATCGACCCGCCCTCCATCCGCTGCGCGGACAGCCACGACAAAATCTGGTCCTCTGAAAACAGACCGGTTTGATGCAAAAGAGATGAACAGCGCGAGGCAACAAGCATAGGCGTACCTTGCGAAGAACCACCCCTCCTGTCAAGTGCGGGCTTTGGAATTTACCGTACCGTCATCACCTCCTCCAGCCGGGTGGTGTAGCAGGGACTGACCCGTTCCTGGCGCAATTTCCACTGCTCGCGCCGAAAGCCGGCCGCAGCCGTGCGCAGTACCGCTTTGCCGTATTTTTGGTTCACCGCGTCCATCACCCCCATCACCTTTCTCCGATGCAGCCCCGGATCCACGGCAAACAAATCCTGCTGCACCGCGCCGGGCCGCACCAGACCCGACAGCCAGACCCCCACTTTTTTGTAACGGTATCCCGCCCGGAAAATCCGCTCCAGCCCGCGCTCCGCGTGCCGGGTCAGTTCCAGTGTATCATCCGTCGGCACCGGCAGACGGACCTTCGTCTGGTTCACGTACTGGGCATCCCCCTCCCGGAAACGATTGGTCTCCAGATAGACCGTCAAATGCCCCGCCAGCGAGCCCTGCCGCCGCAGCTTTTCCCCGCACTCCGCCACATAATAGGCCAGTGCCTCGCGGATCAGCCCTTCATCCTCCAGGGTCTGCCCGAAGCTTTTGGCGGTGCCGATCATCTGTTTTGCCGGCGGGGTCAGTTCCAGAGCCAACTGCGGTTCGCCGAGCAGCTCCCGTTTCAGGCGCAGGCCCACCACCGTCAGTTCTTTGCGCACCCAGGCATCCGGCAGGCGGGTGAAGTCCGCCGCCGTCCGCACCCCGTGCCGCGCCAGGCGTTCGGCAATGCGCCGCCCGATCCCCCAGACCTCCTCCACCGGAAATGCCGCCAGCGCCGCCGCCCGGGACGCTTCATCCGCGATCACAAACACATTCCGGGTCCGGTCCCGCTCCCGTTTCGCCAAATGATTCGCCACTTTCGCCAGAGCCTTGGTTTCCGCAATCCCCACCCCCACCGGCAGCCCCGTCCACTGCATCACCCGCTCCCGCACCCGGTGCCCGTATGCCGTCAAATCAGATTCCAACACCGGAACCTCCACAAAGGCCTCGTCAATGCTGTACACCTCCAGCGAAGCCCCCAGCGTCGCCAGCGTCTCCATCACCCGCTGGCTCATGTCGCCATACAGGGGATAATTCGACGAAAACACCGTCACCCCGTGACTCTCCATAAGCGTCATATTCTCAAACGCCGGACGGCCCATGGAAATGCCCAGGGTCTTGGCCTCCCGGTTCGCCGCGATCACACAGCCGTCATTATTGCTCAGCACCGCGACCGGACGCCCCCGGAGATCCGGCCGGAACACCTGTTCGCAACTCGCATAAAAACTGTTCACGTCCACCAAAGCAATCATAACTACATGCGTATACCCTTTACTTCAGATCCGTCAAGCGCGATCCGCGATCAGGAAACCGGCACACCTCTCCCTTTTTCGTCAAAAAGATTGATCTATGGACCCGCGTTTGCGATAGGGCCCACATGAAACCCATTCTCCCCCTTCAACACCCGCTCGCAGCCGACGCGCTGCGCACCCTCCGCGACAAACACACGAGTCCCTGCCGGTTCCGCGAGGCCGTCCGCCGCCTCACCACGCTGCTCGTGGCGGAAGCCACCCGGGATCTCACCACCGAACCGGTCCAGATCGAAACCCCGATCCAGACCACCACCGCGCAGGAGCTGCGCAGCCGAATCGGCATTATCCCCATTCTGCGTGCCGGCCTCTCCATGGTGGATCCCTTTCTGGACCTGCTGCCCCACGCCGAAGTCTGGCATCTGGGCTTCTACCGCGATGAACGCACCCTTCAACCCGTCGCCTACTACCAGAAACTTCCAGCCGGCCGCCCCGTGGATGTGGCCTTTGTCCTCGATCCCATGCTGGCCACCGGCGGCAGCGCCATCGCCGCACTGCAGGATCTGAAAACCTGGGGCGTCAAACAAACCTGTTTTCTCGGTCTCCTCGCCGCCCCCGAAGGCATCGAACGCGTACAGCACACCTTCCCCGACACCCGCATCCACCTCTGCGCCATCGATGAACGCCTCAACGAACACGGCTATATCGTTCCCGGCCTCGGCGATGCCGGCGACCGCGCCTTCAACGCCGCCGCCAACTGAGATCCTGTCCCCCTCCGCCCGAAACAGCCCCACACGAATACTTGACCCGCCCGGCCAGCAGGATAAGATACTCCCCATGAATGACACCCCCAACCGAACCATGCTTTTTGTCTGCACCGGCAATACCTGCCGCTCGCCAATGGCGGAGCGGCTGATGGCGGATCGTTGCAAAAACCTCTCCGGCTGGACCTTTTCCTCCGCCGGCCTGTTCGCCCGGGACGGTGCCCCCCCCAGCGAACTTGCCGTCAAAGTGCTCAATGAATCCGGGATCGACCTCAGCACACACCGCGCCCGCCTCCTGACCCCCCAACTCATCCGCGAAGCCGATGTCATCATCACCCTCACCGGAGCCCACCGCGATCTGATTCTCGAAGCAGATCCCGCCGCCGCCGGAAAAACCCGGACCCTCCACAGCTACGGTTCCGAAAAGCCCGATGCGGATGTTATGGACCCCTTTAGCGGCGCCATCGACACCTACCGCATTACCCGCGATGAAATTTCCTCCGCACTCAACGATATTCTCCTGGCGGTCGTCCGCCCCCAAACCCCTTAACCCTCTCCACCTTAACCCACGACCGAAAGAGTCTCCATGCACGTCATTGTAGGATCCGACCACGGCGGTTTTGATGTCAAAACCCTCATTATCCAGCTTCTTGAAGAACAGTCCGCAGCCGTTACCGACGCCGGCACCCACGAAAACACCTCCGTGGACTACCCCGATTTTGTCCCGGCCGTCTGCGAGGCCGTCACCCGCGGTGAAACGGATTACGGCATTCTCATCTGTACCAACGGACTCGGCATGTCCATCGCCGCCAACCGCTACCCCCGCGTCCGCGCCGCCCTCTGCGCCAACGCCCGGCTGGCCAAAATGGCCCGCCTGCACAACAACGCCAACGTCCTGGTCCTCCCCGGCGAACTCGAACCCCCGAAAATCGCCGAAATCCTCGCCGCCTGGAACGAAAATCACTTCGAAACCGGCACCCGCCATGAACGGCGCGTCAACAAAATGACTCTCCTCGCCGAAAAAGCCTACGATCCGCTCACCCTCGGCGAAACCGACCCCGAAATCTACGCCATCGTGCAGGACGAAGCCAAGCGGCAGCGCCAGAACATCGAGCTGATCGCCTCCGAGAACTACACCAGCCGCGCCATTCAGCAATGCAACGGCTCCGTACTCACCAACAAATATGCCGAAGGCTACCCGGGGAAACGCTGGTATCACGGCTGCGAATTCGTCGACAAAGCCGAACAGCTCGCCATCGACCGGGCCAAAAAGCTCTTCGGCGCCGAACACGCCAACGTGCAGCCCCCCTCCGGCTCCACCGCCAATCAGGCCGTCTACTTTGCCGCCCTTCAGCCCGGCGACACCATCCTCGCCATGGACCTCGCACACGGCGGACACCTCACCCACGGCATGAAACTCAACTTCTCCGGCCGATTCTTCAACGCCGTCCACTACGGCGTGGACCCCGAAACCGAGTGCCTCAACTACGACACCATCGCCGCCCTCGCCAAAGAGCACCAGCCCAAAATGCTCGTCTGCGGCGCCAGTGCCTACAGCCGCATCATCGACTTCCCGCGTATGCGCGAAATCGCCGATTCTGTGGGGGCACTCCTCTTCGCCGATATCGCCCATATCGCCGGCCTCGTCGCCACCGGACTGCACCCCTCCCCCTTCCCGCACTGCGATTTTGTGACCACCACCACCCACAAAACCCTGCGCGGCCCCCGAGGCGGCCTCATCCTCTGCAAAGAAAAATACGCCGCCGATATCGACAAACAAGTCTTCCCCGGCGTCCAGGGCGGCCCCCTCATGCACACCATCGCCGCCAAAGCCATCTGTTTCCACGAAGCCCTGCAACCCACCTTCAAAACCTACGGAGAGCAGGTTATTGCCAACGCCAAAGCCCTCGCCGAAGGTGTCGAAGCTGAAGGACTCCGGGTGGTTTCCGGCGGCACCGAAAACCATGTCATGCTCGTGGACCTCAGCCCCATCGGCCTCACCGGCAAAGATGCCGCCGAAGCCCTCGACCATGCCGGCATCACCGTCAACAAAAACGGCATTCCTTTCGACAAAAAGAGCCCCTTCGTCACCTCCGGCATCCGTCTCGGCACCCCCGCCATGACCACCCGCGGCATGAAAGAGCCGGAGATGAAACAAATCGCCAAATGGATCGGCCAAATCCTCAAAGCACCCGAAGACAAAGCCCTCCAGGAAAAAATCCGGGCCGAAGTCATCGCCCTCACCGCCGGATTCCCGGTCCCCTGATCCAAAAAACAAAGCTTGCATTTTTCCGATCATCGGAAAATAATCAACCGTCTTTTCCGATCATCGGAAAAGACGGTTTTCTGTTTCAGCCTTTAAACTGAACGGAATAGAGATCGTCCCGGCGGTCGATGAGATTGCGGACGCTTCCGTGGGCGTGGAGTTCTTTGAGCAGGTCGAGATCGACATCGGCAATGAGAACCATCTCGGTGTTGGGCGTGGCTTCGGCTTTGACGACGTTGGTCGGGAAGGCGAAATCCGACGGCGTGAGAATGGCACTCTGCGCGTATTGAATATCCATGTTGTTCACGTTGGGCAGGTTGCCCACCGCCCCGGCAATGACCACATAGCATTCGTTTTCGATCGCCCGGGCCTGCGCACAGTGGCGCACACGCTGATACCCGTTCTGGGTGTCGGTCAGAAAGGGTACAAAAAGAAGATTCACGCCCTGATCCGCCAGGATGCGGCCCAATTCGGGGAATTCGACATCATAGCAGATCAGAATCCCGATCTTCCCGCAGTCGGTGTCGAAGGCTTTGACTTCATTTCCGCCGCGCATGCCCCAGGCGGTGACTTCCGAGGGGGTGGGATGGATCTTGTTGAACACTTCCCAGGTGCCGTCCCGGCGGCAAAGGTAGGCCGCGTTGAGCAACTGGTCGCCCTCGAGGGCCGGCATGCTGCCGCAGATGATATTCACGTTGTAGGACACCGCCAGTTCCAAAAATCTGCGCCGCAGCGGATCGGCGGTTTCAGCGAGCTTGCGCATGGCCGCAGCCTCGCCCAGATGGTTGAAGGGTGCCATCAGCGGCGCATTGAAAAACTCGGGAAACACAATAAAATCGGATTCGTAATCTGACACCGCATCGATGAAATATTCCGCCTGCTCCATCAGGCGGTCCATATCGGAAAACGGGCGCATCTGCCACTGCACCACCCCGAGGCGCACGACGGATTTCTTGGTTTCGACCAGGGGCTGCTCGCTTTCCTGATAGTAGATATTCGACCATTCAAGCAGGGTGGCGAACTGATGCGATTCTTTGTCGCCCGGCAGATAGTTTTCGAGAACCTTGCGCACATGGAAGCCGTTACTGAGCTGAAAACTCAGCACCGGATCCACAATCTCTTTTCGCCGGACTTTTTCGATGTATTCGTGCGGCTTCATTTCGTGCGCGTACTTGCCATAGTTCGGAATTCGGCCGCCCGCCATGATCGCGCGCAATTCCAGATGCTCGCAGAGATCTTTGCGGGCATCGTACAGACGCCGACCCAGGCGCAGCCCGCGGTAATCCGGGTGCACAAACACCTCAATGCCATAAAGGACATCCCCCTCGGGATCGTGATTTTTAAAACTTTCCCCCGCAACAATCTGATCGTAGGTATGGTTGTCGCCGAATTTTTTGTAGTCCACAATCACCGACAGGGCACTGGCGGCGACTTTTCCGTTCACGGTCACGCAGAACTGACCTTCCGGAAAGAGGTCAATCAGCCGTTCCAGGCTTTCCCGCCGCCAGGAGACATGTCCCCAGCTCGAGTACGCCTGGCGCAGGCTCATGTTCAAATCCAGATAATCTTCAATGCGAAGATTGCGAAGTTCAATAACCGGAGAGGGTGTTTCATTATCCATCAATCCTACTTGAACTGAATTTGCTTAAAATCAAGCATACAGATTTGACCGGCCCCTCTCCGGAAGAAGAAAGGAAAGAATATCCCTTTATATTTCACAGTGATTTTCTTAGGGTGAACACATGGAACTGAAGCAACTGATCCGGCCACTGTGCCTTCTGCTGTTTACCGGCTGCGCCAACGGGCTGTTTTATCATCCCGACCGGCAGATCCGGGCCCTGCCCTCCGACCGGGCGCTTGCGTTTGAAGACGTGTATTTTGACTCCACCGATGGCACCGCGCTGCATGGTTGGTGGCTGCCGGCACAAACCGATCCGCCTCTGGGCACTGTGATCCACTTTCACGGAAACGCCCAGAACCTCTCCACACATGTCCGGTTCTCCGAATGGCTGCCCGCAAACGGCTACAACCTCTTTATCTTCAGCTACCGCGGATACGGAAAATCCGAAGGCGTCCCAACCCGAGCCGGAATCATCCGGGATAGCATTGCTGCGCTCAACCGGGTGTCCGAGCGGCCAGAAACCACGCCCGACACCCTCTTTGTCTGGGGACAGAGCCTCGGCGGCACCGCCGCGCTCAATGCCCTGGCCCAAAGCAAAGTTCCGGTGCGGGCGGTGCTGATTGACTCCACCTTCTCCAGCCATGCCGCCATCGCCGGAGAAAAAATGCGCGGGCTGCCACTGCTCCTGCAGCCCCTGCGGCTTTTCCGGCCCCTGTTCATTTCCCGTGGAAACGACGCCCGCACCGCCGTCAAAGAATTGAACATGCCGATTGCCTTCCTGCACGGCGAAAACGACCGCATCACCCCCCCCCACCACAGCCGGACACTCCATGCTCTCGTACCCAATCCCGGCCCCCTCTGGATCATTCCCGGTGCCGGACACTGTGACGCGGTTCTGCGGTATCCCGAAACGGTGCAGCCCCTGATCCTGACCTTTTTCGAAGATCCTGAAAAGGCTTTTCGATTGCCATGACGCATCGCCGGAACTAAGACAGCCGGATGCACAGGCCACTTCATGCCGCAACCACCTCCGCCCCCGGTTCTCTCATGCTTATGGGTGAACATGCCGTCCTCCACGGTCACGCCGCCCTGTGCGCCGCCATGGATCAGCGGATCACGGTTCATCTGACCCCCCGCACGGACCGCCGGGTGCATCTGCGCTCCGCATTAGGCGAACTTGAAACCTCCCTGGATGCCCTGGAACCGGTCCGGCCCTTTCAATTTGTCCTTGGTGCGCTGACTCACCGCCCGCCGCCAAGCGGGCTGGATCTCCGGATCGCGGCGGACTTTTCCGCCGACATCGGCTTTGGCTCCTCCGCCGCAGTCACCGTCGCCACCGTCGCCGCCCTCCACGCCGCCCGGGGCGAGCCGCTGGACCGGGCCATGATCTTCTCCGATGCCCGGGCCGTACTGCATGCGGTGCAGGGACGGGGCTCCGGCGCCGATCTTGCCGCCGCCACCTACGGCGGCATTGTCCGCTACCGCGCCGAACCGCTGGAAATTGAGCCCCTGGTTCAATCGCTGCCCCTCAGCGCCCACTACGTCGGCCACAAAACCCCTACCGCCGAGGTAATCCGCATTCTCGATACGCAGTGGGTCAACCGCGAAACGGAACGCGCACAAATTTTCCGTGAAATAAATGACCTCACCCTTCAGGCCACCGCCGCGGTGCGCAATGGGGATGTTCCCGCACTGGCCACCCTCTTCCGCCGACACCGCGACTGCCAAAAAACGCTGGGCTGCGAAGACCCCCCCACCACCGCGCTCCTGAAGGCACTCGATGCCCATCCGGACACCCTCGCCTGCAAAATTTCCGGTTCCGGACTCGGCGACTGCGTGATCGCGCTTGGACCGTCCGCCCTTGAAATCCCCGGGGTCAAGTCCTGGCCCGTTCACATCACCAGCGAGGGCGTCACCCACCATGTCTGATCCTATCCGTCATCTTCAGTCCCTGCTTCCCCCGCACAATACCCGGCACGAAAGCGCCACCGCCTACGCCCCGGCCAATATCGCCCTCTGCAAATACTGGGGCAAACGCGACAGCCGCCTCAAACTCCCCGTCACCGGCAGCCTTTCCGTCTCTCTCGGCGCACACGGCACCCGCATGACCCTCCGGCGCGCGGAGGCCGACACCCTGGTCCTCAACGGCGAAGCGGTCGATCCCGGAACCGCAACCTTCCGCCGGTTGTTTGCCTTTCTGGATCTCATCCGCGATCCCGCCCACCGGCTGACGATCAACAGCCATAATACCATCCCCATTGCCGCCGGACTCGCCAGCAGTGCCTCCGCCTTTGCCTGCGCGGTCAAAGCCCTCGAAGCCCTCTACGGCTGGGATCTCCCCCCCCAGCTCCGCAGCATCCTCGCCCGCCTCGGCAGCGGCAGTGCCTCCCGAAGTGTGTTCGACGGCTTTGTCGAATGGCATGCCGGGTCTGCGCCCGACGGCATGGACTCCTTCGCCGAACCCGTCGCACCCGTCTGGCCCGAATTCCGCATCGGCATCCTCACCGTATCCGAGGCCCCCAAACCTGTCGGCTCCACCGAAGCCATGGAGCGCACCGTCCGCACCGCCCCTCTCTACACAGCCTGGCCCGCCCAGGTCGCCCATGATCTTCCCCGCATTCGGCAAGCGGTGCTGGACCGCGATTTTGAGACCCTCGGCCAAACCGCCGAGCATAACGCTCTCGCTATGCACGCCACCATGATCGCCTCCTGGCCGCCGGTGATCTACTGGCTCCCCGAAACCACCGACCACCTCCATGCCGTGCACCGACTCCGCGCCGAAGGCCTGCCTGTCTATGCCACCCTCGATGCCGGTCCCAACCTTAAACTCCTCTACACCGCTGAAGCCGGGAACGACCTCAAAGCCGCCTTTCCCCAACTCATTCAGATCGAACATACCCCTGCCCCATGAAAATCTCCCCGCACCAGGACCTCCGCGTCGAAGGATTCTCCCGCTATGGCAGCTACATGGTCTTCCGCCAGATGGATGCCGACAGTTCCCCGGACGAGGGCTGCCGCGGGCTGCACCTGCGCCACTGTCACGGGGCCCGGTTTTACAAGCCCACGCTTGCCAAACTGCTGATCAACGGCAACGAACCGGTCACCGCCTGGGACGAAGCCCTGCTCACTTTGCGTCCCGAAACAGGCTCCGGACAGATTGAAATCGTTTTCGACGGCGAAAAGGCTGTTCGTTTCCGCGGACGCGACTGCACCCTCGACCTGATCTTTGAGTCACATCCCGGCGCATCCATCTATCCCGCCCGGAACGGGGCGCTGGAAGTGAACGCCCGTGCCTGTCACAGCAAAGTTCTTCTGCATGCTCTGCAGGGGCGACTCCAATCACTCAGCGACTGGCAGGGCGAACACAGCACCCGCCTCCAGGCCCGGGTGGAGCCCGGCCCGGACGGTGTCTGGGAACTTGCATTCGATCTGTTCTCCGGCACCTGGACACCCCGTACTTTTCGTCCGTTTGATCTTTGCGTTCTGGAGGTCCGTAACGATTTTGCCGCCTTTCTCAAAGGCATTCCGGACGGAGCACCCGAATACGAGGAGGCCCGCCGCCGCGCCGCCTGGGTCACCTGGGCCGCCACCGTGCATCCCTCCGGCCACTTCAAACGGCCAGCCATCCTCATGAGCAAAAACCACATGTGCAACGTCTGGAGCTGGGACCACGCGTTCAATGCCATGGCCCTTATGCCGGGTCACCCCGAACTCGCCTGGGACCAAATGATGCTCATGGCCGACCGCCAAAACGAGCACGGAGCCTTTCCCGACGCCCAAAACGACGTGCACGAACACTTCAACTTCTGCAAGCCCCCCATTCACGGCTGGGCCCTCTCCCATCTGCGTGCCGACCGTCCGGACTTTTTCGATCCCGCCCGCCTCCGCGAAAGCCTCTCCTGGCTCGAACCCTGGACCCGCTGGTGGCTCAACCACCGCCTCTGGCAGGACGGCGGACTTCCGCTCTACCTCCACGGCAACGACAGCGGCTGGGACAACAGCACCTATTTCCTGCGCGGCGTGCCGGTGCTCACCCCCGATCTGCCCGCCTTCCTGGTCCTGCAGTGCCGCGAACTCGCCGAACTCCACCGGCTGCTCGGTCAGCAGCACGACGCCGACCTCTGGACCGCCAAAGCGCAGCAACTCCTCGATCAGCTCCTGGAAACCCTCTGGGACGGCGAACGCTTTCATGCCCTCTATCTGCCTGAAAACGAAAAAATCGTCACCGACACCCTGATCGAAACCATGCCCCTTGTGCTCGGCGATCTGCTGCCCGAAGTCATCCGCACCCGGCTCAAAACCCGGCTGCGCAGCTATCTCACCGACTACGGTCCCGCCACCGAACAGCCCGACAGTCCCCATTACCGTGCCGACGGCTATTGGCGCGGCCCCGTCTGGGCGCCGTCCACGCATCTCCTGATCGACGGCCTCCGGCGCGGCGGCGACCCCGAATTCGCCGCCGACATCGCCCGCCGTTTCTGCACCCTCTGTGCCACGTCCGGTTTCGCCGAAAACTTCAACGCCCTCACCGGTGCCCCCCTCCGCGACAAAGCCTACACCTGGACCTCCAGCGTGTTCCTGATCCTGCTGAGAGAATATACCGGCTGACGGTATGGCAGCATGACCCGGATTCTTGCGTTTTAAGGGCGCATCCCCGATTTCCAGGTTTTCTTTATTGAAAAAGTTTCGTTTATAAACTAAACTTAATCTAATTCATGAAAAACATCATCTATAAACGAAACTTTTACCAGAGACAAATTACCCCGTGGATCGATAAAAGTGTGATCAAAGTGCTCACCGGAATGCGCCGTGTTGGAAAAAGCTGTTTGCTGCGCCAGGTGATGGATGAGCGGGAAGCTGCTGGGATCCCGAAAGGAAACTTAATTTGGATCGACAAGGAGTCTGTAGACTTTGATTTTATAGAGACCTACAAACACCTGATTGAACATCTTGAGGGCCTGCGCATATCCAGCCCATTTGTGGAGGGGATGAAATATTTGTTCATCGATGAAGTTCAGGAGATCACCGGCTGGGAGCGGGCGGTCACTTCGTTGCTCAAAGACGGGGACTGGGATATCTATCTGACCGGGTCCAATGCCCACATGCTGTCCTCGGAGCTGGCCACCCTGCTTTCCGGGCGGTATGTTGAAATAGCCGTTTATCCACTGAGCCTGCCTGAATTTCTGCGCTTCAACGGCCTGGAAAAGGACCGGGCCCGCGAAATCCTTCCCCTCTATCTTCGCCATGGCGGTTTTCCTGCCCTGCACCAGTTTCAGGGCAATGAAACCACCGTGTATCAGTATATCAATTCCCTTTACGACACCATTGTCCTCAAAGACATTGTAAGCCGGCACGAACTCCGGAATGTCCCTCTTTTTCAGCAGATCAGCCGGTTTGTTTTCGACAACATTGGCAATCCCTTTTCCGCCAAGCGGGTGGCAGACTACTTGAAATCCCAACGGCTGAAGGTGACGGTGGACACCGTTCAGAACTATCTCGGATACCTCACGGAAACCTTCGCACTGTATCAGGTCCGCCGATATGACATTAAAGGACGCAGACACCTGGAAATCTACGACAAATATTATCTGGGGGATATTGGTCTGCGCAACGCCCAGCTTGGATATCGGAATGACGCCATCAGCGGACTCCTCGAAAACCTTGTTTTTCTGGAACTCCGCCGCCGGGGGCACCGCGTGGATATTGGCAAAATTGGCGATGCGGAAGTTGATTTTGTGGCAAGCTCAGAAAACGGGGTGCACTATTGGCAGGTCTGTTACCTGCTGGCTTCGGAAGAGACCCTTGACCGGGAGTTCGGTGCGCTGGCCCGAATCCCTGACAACCATCCCAAAACCGTACTCAGCCTCGATCCTGTATCCCCGGGGAACAGAAACGGCATTTCCTGGATGTCGATCATCGATTTTCTGATGGGCAATGGCTGAACAGACTATCTGCGGTTCACGGACAGTGGATTATGGAGGGTCGGTTCGCATTCCGGACCGCCGCCGGTGTGGATGCGGTCCACGCACTCCCGGCCCTGCATGAAGCTGTGATCCTGATTCGAGACCTCGTACTTCCAGGCCCCGAAGCGTCCGCGACTGTAAATTCCGCTGGTTTCAAAGGCGCGCAACAACGGATCCACCACTTGGTCCCGCCCCAGAAACGGCACCGGATATCCGCGCGGCAAAAAGCGGTGCGCGGTGCTGAGGATTTCCGTCTCCTCCGGCAGGAGTCCGTCCTCCCGCAGGCCCCGCACCGTTTCACGCAGCAGCGTATCCGCATCCACCGGCTTATGCACCGTCTCGGAAATCTCCGCCATCAGCGACCACTGTTCGCCCGGCTTCGGCACATTGTGCGGACTGTAATGACTGAACACCGTCACCCGGTAATACGGACTGTTCGCCCCCGGAAAATACATCCAGCATTTTCCCCGCAGGGCGTCCGGGGGCTGTCCGTTCAGTCCCAGCCCCACCACATGCGTGGAGGTATATCGCAGGCGGTCGGCCGCGCCCGCAGTGGGCACACAGGGACACATCCGTGCCAGCGAGTCCAGCGGGACGGTGCTGATGAGCGCGTCATACTGAATGTCTTTTCCCCGGCGGGTGCGCACCGCGCGGCCGGCCGGATCCACCGCCACTGCCCCCTCGCTGTAGCGGAACCGTTCCGGAGGAAGTCCACCGGCCACCGCCCGCCAGACCGCTCCAGTTCCGCCCCGTTTCGGAAAACGGAAAGTCGCGTTCGGTCCCCAGCTCCGGTTGTCCTCGCCGGTTTCAATGGCCCGCAGCACGGTGTCCATCTCCGGGGCGGCCACCCGGTCCCCGACCCATCCGCAATCCATCGCCTCCGGGGGGAACCCCCACACCTTAAAATTGTACGGGCGCATGAACAGCTCGGAAATTCCCTCGCCGAATGCGCGGTCCATCCAGTCCCCGAACGAACGCGGGGTGCCGCCCGGCGCCGCGCGAAGACCCGCCAGACAGCGCCCGCAGTCCTCCGCACTCAGGCGGTGAAGATTTGACTGAAACGGATAGGGCACCCAACGGTCTCTGAACCGCACCCAGCTCTCCCGCTCATGCGTCAGCCACCCCCTGGACCCCAGAGCGGCGTCCATCACCCGGTCAAATTCGGGATAATGGGAGAACTGCACATGCCCCCCCAGATCCCAGGTGAAGCCCTGTTCATCCACAAACGAGGCGGCCAGACCACCCGGTCCCGGCGCGGCCTCCAGAATCAGCCAGTCCAGGCCCAACGCTTCCGCCCGCATGGCTGCGCCCAGTCCCGTGGGACCGGCACCGAGGATGAGAAGCCGGGTTTTATGGCTCACAGAAAATCAGCCACCACGTTTTCCACCAGGCCCCTGGCCCGGTCCAACGTCACTGCGCAAGCCTCCTGCTCTTTTCCTTTGCTCCGGTAGGCGACCGCGTACTCCCGCAGGGCTTCCGGAAGCCTTTTGACATCGTTTTGCAACTGCTGCCATTCGCCGTGAAATGTGTCAGGATTTAAACTGATCCGGTTGCCGGTCTGGGCCGCACGGACCGCGAGCCGCTCGTCTTTGTGGATCGGCCGGGCCGGGCTCACCTGACAAGTATACGCCCGGGCTTTTTCCAGCCGGGTCATCATGCCTTTCAGACCCGGTGCCTCCACCGACTCGGTCACCACCACCTCGGCCCCGGTATTCAGATCACACTTGCCCAGCTCCAGCGTCAGGGTGGCCGTATCGCCGTCGTAGGACCACTTTGCGCCCTCGACCGTTTTGGGAGGAGCCATGCCTTCCAGTTTCACGGTGACGTTTCGCATGGCTTTGAATCCCTTGAAGTCCCCCATGGCACTTTCCAGGAGGAGCGTGCGGGTGTTGCGCGATTTCCTGTGACTGAAGCGGATCACTGCGCATTCGTCCTGCTTCCAGCCCATGCTTTCGCCATCGTCCTCGTACACCTCACAGCCGCCCTCTTTACCGCCGAACACCCGGAAGACCAGATCCGGATAGGACCCGGATTTGAGCCGCCGCGTGAAGGACTGCTCCGGAATCACCGCGCCCGGGCGGACGAAGACCGGAATTTCCTCCAGTGTGTACCGCGCGGTCAGCCAGCGGCCTCCCCGCAGGGTCAGGCCCCGGGCGGTGTCCACCCAGTCCCCTTCCGGCAGCCAGACCTTTACCGGGGCGGTTTCCGTCATCGGGTCCATCGGCTCAATCACCGGAGCCACCAGCAGATCATCCCCGAACATGTACTGGTTCGGACAGGCATACGCCTCTTTCACTTCCGGATATTCATAATACATCGGGCGGATCACCGACAGGCCGGTTTCCGCGCACTTCCGCATCTCGCCGTACAGATAGGGCACCAGCTCATAACGCCGGCGCAGGGCCGTCATCATCACACTCCGGTCCGGATCGGGAAAATGGAACACCCGCCGCTCGCAGTCGATCGACTTCGAGGTGTGCGTCCGCAAAATTGGTGAGAACATTCCGAACTGCAGCCAGCGCGTGTACAGCTCCGGGGTCAGTTCCCCGCCCATATGACCGCCGATATCATGACTCCAGTAGCCGTACAGCACGTTCGCGGAGGTCGCAGTGAAGTAGGGCTGGTAGGCCAGCGACTCCCAGGTCACAATCGTATCCCCCGAGAAGCCCACCGGCATACGCCCCGCGCCGATACCGCCGAAGCGGCTGAAATTGATCGGCCGTTTCACCGCCGGATTGCGCACCTGATCCTGCCAGTGCAGTTCATTGATCCAGGGCAGTGTGTCCAGATTCGGCAACTGACTCCCCCCGCGGCCCTGCTGCCAGTCCATCCACCAGAAATCGACGCCGATTTTTTCCTGCGGATGGTGCAGACATTTAAAATAGGCCCGCATGTAATTCGGATCATTGATGTTCAGGGGAATCCGTTTGGCCTGAGTCGGGTCCAGCCCCATCAGCTCATACAGCGGGTAATGATGTTTTTCCAGGTCCGGCAGTTCCTCGCGGGTCAGTCCCATTTCCCGGAGCATGTCCGAAAAAGCGTCTTCGAAATCATACACGCCGTCGGCCGGGTGCAGGTTCAGGGTGATTTTGATCCCGCGTTTGCGCAGCCAGCTCAGCAGTTCTTTTGGATTCGGGAAATAATCCGGATCCCAGGAATAGCCGGTCCAGCCCAGCTTATGCCAGTCCATATCGATCACCAGCACATCCAGCGGCAGATCCATGCGGTCGAAATCTTCGACCAACTGCTTCAGCTCTTTATCCGTGTAGGCCCAGTAGCGGCTATACCAGTAGCCCAGCGCATAGCGCGGTGGCAGCGGCTGTTCGCCGAACACCTTGGCACCGTCGCGGACAGCGGCCTTGTAGTCGTGACCGTAGCCGAGAAAATACAGATCCCGTCGTTCACCCGGATGCCGTTCGCGCGGAAAAGGCTGCCAGTCGCATAGAGCCGGATCCAATACCGGCGACGTGGAATCGTCCACCACCGCCCAGCCCGAACGCGAAATCAGGCCGTCGCACAATTTCAGAGGCTCCATATCGCCCTGCCAGATCCAGTCTCCGCTGGCGCTGGCGGCCCGGATCGGTTTGTCGGGGTCTTTGTCATCTATGCTTATCCAATGCTTCTGCATGGACCCGTCCACGCCGTCCAGCGTCTTCGCAGTTCCTTTTAAATTCTGTGCATCCTTCTTGCCGGGAACCCATTTCACCTCTTTGCCGTTCAGCTTCAGGGTCACCGAAAGATTGTTCCGTGAAAACGGCTTTCCGTTTTCCGTGTACACCAGCGTCAGCGCCTTGGTCTTCAGGGTCAGCGTGTTTCCTTTCACCGACTGCCGGAACGGCACCGGCTCCAGCGAGCGATTCGAGACCGTCAGGGTCAGCAGATCTTCAAAAACCTCATCCTCCGCCCACTCCATCCGGATCATCCGGTCGGTGAGAAAGGTAAAACGGGCATGGTGAAAAACAATCGTGGTTTCAGGGTGTGCAGAGTTCATAAGTAGATCTCTACCCAAGCACAAATACGAGTCAACTGCGGATGTCTCGATGAGAACGCAAAAACACCCGGAGGCGCCGCATCCTGCGGCGGAATTTTAGCAGTGGGTTCCTGCCGCTGGAAAACAACCGGAGGCGCCGCATCCTGCGGCGGGATTTTAGCAGTGGGTTCCTGCCGCTGGAAGCGGCACCTCCGTGTGTCAATTAGAGGCCGCATCCTGCGGCGGGACTTTTTCAGTGGATTTCCGCTGAAAAAAATATCGCTTTCCACGGACACCTTACATTATAACGATATCGTATACGCGACTTCTGTATTCAAATCTCAAGACTATGGGTGAAACTCATGAAAAAACTTCTGAAAATCGTTCTGTTTTTCTTTGTTGGCATTTTTTTGCTGATCTTTTTGGCCTTGGCCTTCATCCTGAACAGCGCCGGCACGCAAACCAATGTTGTTCGGCAGGGCCTGCCCGAGGGAATGACCCTCGAAAAAGCGCACGTTGGCCTCGGCGGGCTGACCGTGGAACAGCTCCACGGCGAGGTGGATTCCGTGAAAGTCTCTCTGGAGCGCCTGCGCGTTGACTTCCCCCTGATGCGGACTCTGTTCAGCCGCAAACTTCATATCCGCGAACTCAGCCTGTCTGGATTTGTTTTGGATCTCACCGACTTCGAACCCAAACCGGCGGAAAAAGCCCCTACCGCCCCCCCGCGACAACCTGCTCCCACCACCCAAACGACCCGCTCTGCCCCTGCCGATGATTTCAACGGACTGTTTCAGGACATCAAATTGCATGGACTGATTGTCGACAAGGTGTCCATCGATGCCCGCGTCATCCTTCCCGGCGGCGAACAAAACGCGCGGATTACAATCTCCGGTCAGGATATCACGCCGGAAAACCAACCCTCCTTAACCCTGGTCCTGGCCTATGAAGATCAACAGGCTGAAGCCGTTATTCCCTTGGCCCGGCTTACCGCAGATCTCGGCCTGATCCTGCGCGATGAAAATATTCTGAGCGGAATCCTCCTCGAACTGCTCGCCGATGTCGACGTTCGTTCCGAGGATCAGAGGGAAACCCTCCAACTCGGCGGACGGATTGATCTGGCCGAAAACACCGACCGGAGCGGTGAAACCTATTCCCTGCGCCTGACCCTTTTCCCGGGATCCGAAAACGAGGCGGACCTCGTTGACCTGAATGCGGTCTTCGCTTTCGCGGAACGCGCCCTCACCGGGAACGGCACGATCCGGGCGGACACCCGCTCGGTTGCCTTTTTTGTCGATCCGTTTTTAAAAGGTGCCTGGGCCAGAGCGGACGGTGAAGTCGCGTTTGCCTTCTCCACCGCCACAGAGGTCCAGTCCATGCAGGGAACCCTTTCCGTTCAGGCCAATGACCTGGAAAATTTCCGCCCGGAACTGGCCTCCGTTCCCACCGTCCTCCTTGAGAGTGCTTTTGATCTGTCGGCCGATTCCGAAAAAGCCGAAATCCGTGAGCTGCGCGTGCTCCTGGCCGCCCCCAGGGAAACCCCGCTGCTGCAAGTCGACACCCGGCAGACCTTTGGCGTTCATCTGAAGACAAACGAGCCCTTTTTCAGCACCCCCGGAGAACCGCTGGTTGAAATGGCGCTGTCCGGTCTGCCGGTCGATTTGGTCAACGGACTTGTGCCGGACCTGAACCTCTCTCTCGAAGCCTTTGTCGGACGTCTGATCCTTTCCGGCGAAGGACAGCGTTTCCGCCTGGCCACAACCGAGCCGATCACGCTGCGCGGTCTGAGCCTCTCCCCGGAGGGTGTTCCCCTGGTGTCAAATCTGAACATCTCCGTCTCCCCCTCCGCCGCGTACGATCCGGAAAGCCTGAGTTTCGACCTGGGCGCATTCACCCTCACGGGTAACGGTATGGACATCGCCGAAATCCGCGCCAGCGGTTCAGTCACCCAACTGCCGGAAGATCCTGAACTGGATGTCACCGCCACCTGGCGGATTGATCTGCCCGCTCTGCTTGCGCAGCCCTTTGGCGAACCGTTCCGAAACAGCTCGGACGGAGAACTCACCGGAACCCTCAACGCCAAAGGCGGCGAAGACGATTTCAAGGCCTCCCTCGATGTGGCCCTGCGCGAACTCCGCGTGGCCGACACCGGAGAAACCGTCGACAACCTGACGCTCTCGCTGAACGTTCTTCCCGACGGGTCTGATCGCTTCGACGTATCCGGCCCCCTCCGCATTACCGCCGCGGATCACACCACCGGCTTTGATCTGAACCTCTCCCTTGACCTGAGCGGTGATGTCCCCGATCTGCGCCTCCAAAGCCGGAGCAAACAGATCCACAGTCAGCATTTCACCACCCTCGCAGCCGCATTCGCCAATCCGGAGGCCACCTCTCCCGAACCCTCCGGCGCAGCCCAGGAGACGGACCGAGCGGAAGCCCGGCCCGCCTCCCGCGAACCGGATACCAAACCGGTTTGGGACGGCGTGCTCGCCCATGCGGATCTGGAAGCCGGCCGAATCTTTCTGCCCGGGAACATCCGGCTCAAAAACCTCAAACTTCAGGCCTCGGTGACGGAACGGGAAGCCAAACTCGACACTTTTTCAGTCATGATCGATGATGCCATAGCCCGCGCGGAAGGCGGACTCCGCTTCCGGGATGATCACCCGGAACACCCCTACCGACTGCATACCGAACTCAGTTTCCGGGATTTTAATGTCGGGAATTTTCTTCGCAGTGTGGCCCCCGATGAGGAACCCGCGCTTGAAGCGGTCATTTCCATGGAGGGAGCCGCCGCCGGTGAATCCCCGAACCTCGGGATCCTCGCCGAATTTGTTACCGGGGAATTCAAATTTTCCGCTGAAAACGGAACCCTCCGCGCCCTGCGTCGCGGCGCGGTGTCCGCCGGAGCCCAGGTGGGCGGCGTGACCGGCCGACTTGGCGGCATGGTCACCGGCCGGGGGGATGCCGAGGCGGTCGGTCAACTCGCCACATACTTTAATGCAATTGAATTTGAAACCCTGGCGCTGGATGTCCGCCGTGAGCCAAACTTTGATCTCTCCCTCACCGACTTCACCCTGCACAATCAGGATCTTCGGCTGCAGGGAAGCGGAAAGGTCACCCATATGGAGGATCAACCCATGACCGAACACCCGCTTCGTCTGGAATTGGCACTGGCCGCCCGTCCGCCTCTGGCCAATTTGTTTGAGTCCATTCACCTCCTGCAGGAAATACCCGATGAACGCGGCTTCCGTTCGCTCCTTCGGCCGGTGGTGATCCAGGGTACGGTGGCAAAACCGGATGCGCGCGCCCTCTGGACGATCATCGCCGAAGCCGGTGCCCGCGCCGCCGCCGAAAGGGCCGTTCGGCCCGCGGAACCTCAGGAGGGCGAACCATCGGAACCCGCCGAGCGCCGCCGCCCGCGCATTCCAAGTTTTTAGCAGATTAAGGCCAATCCTTGGCGACGGTGAGCATACTGCCGCGGGTATCGACCGCCAGGCGCCAGTAGGCGATGGCCGCGCCGGGATCGCCTTCGAGATAGAAAAGCATGGTGTTGACCGGGATGCCGCCCGGAATACCCCGCACCGCCTCCTGAAACAACTGCATCCGCCGCGCGCCGCTCACCGCCCGGCGCAGCGCGGGCGGTCGTCGGTCCATGGTCGGCAGGCTGTCGGTGAGCAGAATAATATTGTCGGGCCTGGGGCTCATCGCCGCAGCCCAGTCGAACGCCAGATGCAGGCTCGATCCGCTGGACGGAACAATCGCCTCCAGCGCCTCCGCCGCCGCATCGCGCACCGCCGGATCCGCCGCCGACCACCAGCCGGCGTCGGTCAGCAGTGAGCGGGCCTGGTCGTGAAACACCGCGACTTGAAACTGTCCTTCGGCCGGGAGATTTGCCAGCAGCCATTCCACCGTCCGCCGCACCTGCACCCATTTTGTGGCCTCTTGCTGCTCCGCCGCCGGCAGGTTGCGGATCCGCAGCACATCCACCAGATTTTCCGCCAGCATACTCGCGCTGATGTCCACCAGAACCAGGGTCCGCTCCCCGCGCAGTTGCAGACCGGTGAGATACTGCCTGCGGCCGTCGCCCCTGAACATCCGCAGCGCCTCGCCCTCCTCCTCCGCCTCGGCCCCGGCCCGCAGGCGCTTGAGTCCTTCTTCAAGACTCAGCAAATCCGTTTTGAGCTGGTTCACATGCTCCTCGGTGGCCAGGGTCTCCCCCTCAAAGCGCGCCAGCTCCTCCCTCGCCTCCTCCAACAGCGTCAGCACCTCCCGGCTCAACCCCTGTGTCTCCTCAATCTCTTCGATCAGTTCATCCAGCGCATTGCGGGCCAGGACCTTTTCGCGCTCCAGATTCAACACCTCGATCTCCACCAGATCCACCTCCCCGCGTAAATCCTGCACCCGTTCCTCACGGATTGTCGATGAACGGGCGTTCATGAGCACAAACAACAGAATCACCGCCCCGAAGCCGCAGCAAATGCAGTCGAGAAAACTCAGGCTGAAGACGGTAAATTTACGCCGCGCCATGGTGCCCCCGGACATGCACCGCCAAGGCCGTGCGGCCGTCCGGCAGCGTGACGCGTTCCCCGGGCGCGGCATCCCCCGGCCAGGGCTCAGCCACCCCGTCGATCACCACATGCGTGGCCCGCAAACCTTGACCGGCGCTCAACGGCCCCAAATGCTCGCGCCAGCGCGCCGAAGGGGCATCATGATCCTCCACCTCCACCTCCGCGCCCGGGGAGGGTTCGGCGGTGGCACGCGACCAGCCCAGCATCCGCAAGAACGCCGCCGGCGCGACGACCGTCTCCGCATCCGTCACATCCGCCAGCACATTCGTGTGCAGACGGGCAAAGCGCTCCCGTTCATCCGACAAGGCCATGCGCCCGCCGTCCGGAGTTGAAACGGACCAGGCCTTGCCCTCCCCCAGTGCGGTCCACCATCCCGAAAACAGACCCTGCTCTGTTCGGCCCGAGTAAAGGGGGTCAAAGCGGAATTCTTCCAGTGCCAGATCCTGCACCGCCAGGGCCTCCCGCCGGAAACAGGCCAGAATTCCGGCCTCCGCAAGGTTCCTCCCCCCCTCCTGCCGCCATCCGCCGTCCTCGCCCCGCACAAAATGCACCTGTTGCAAACGGGTCCACGACCATTCCAGCACCGAGCAGGTGTCTCCGTCCAACGCCGCACGCGCCGCGACCGCCCCTGCCCGGGAGCTCAGCCAGCGAACCGGAATGTCCGCCGCCGCCGCCGCGCCGAGAAACACCCGCATCTCCTCTTTTTCCCAGCCTGCGGGCACCAGCGCGACACAGGGCTCTTTTCCGGCATCGCCCGCCGCCTGCAGCATGCGGACCGCCAGATCGGCGCGGTGCCGCACGCCATCTCGCTTTGCCGCCAGCGGGATCAGCGACATCGCCTCCCATACATCCCAGCAGGTCGCCAGCGGATCCACCCGGCAGGCGGCCATGGCCTCCGCGCCGAAGCGCCAGGCCCCGCTGTTCCACACCGCCAGCCCCCGGGTCACCGGATGTAAATCCAGCAACTTCATCCCGCCAACTCCGCACGCGCCTCGCGGGTCACGTGCAGGTGCCGAATCAGTTTCTGTTCCGCGTAATCCTGCACATCCAGCACATAGCGCTCCTGCTGCAACTGCAACTGATGCACCACAAACATCAGCAGGATACTCAGACACAGCGCAATCAGCGTCGAATTAAACGCCGTGCCCAGACTCTGGGTCACAGGCCCGATCTCCCCCTCCACCGCCGCGTGCGCTTTGGACAGTGCCAGCCCGATCCCGCGCACAGTCCCGATGAACCCAATACTCGGAATCGCCCAGGCGATATAGCGGATCATGCTCAGTTCCGACTCCTGCCGCTCCCCCTCCGTCAGGCAAATCTGCGTCACGGTCTCCGACACGTCCTGCACATTCCTCGTCGATTCAAAACGGTGAAGTGCCGCCAGAAGTGTCCGCGGAAGCAGGGCCGAACGCTGATCCTCGGGGAGAGCCTGGACCTGACGGCTCAGATCCCGCGCGTCCACCGGCAGAATGCGTTTCCCCTCCTCCACCTCAATAAACTCCCTCCGCAGCAGCCCCAGATCGTCCCGCAACAGTTTGCCTTTATAGGCCATCGAGGCCAGCGCCCAGAACAGCAGAATAAAGCAGGCCTCCTGCTCATAGTCCTTGAGAATCACCGCCAGGGATTGGGGAACATCCACATCCGGCTGTGTCTCCCGGATTTCCGCCGCCTGCTCCATCGCCACCATCGCCCGGGGGCGGATGATCAGCTCGTAGGCCGTATGAACCAAAACCACAATCACTGCCAGAGCCAGAGCCTGGAATACAAATTCTTTAGAGCCGTTTCGGGTACGCATCGTTAGAAGGTAGAATGTCCGGGATGAGATGTCAAGCGCACCGGAGGCTCCCGGATCAATTCAGCCCCTCCACCACCCGTACATCCACCTCCAGGCCTTCGCTGCCGGCGGGGACTGTAAACGGCACCCGGACATCCCGGTATCCCAGGCGCGAACCCACCGCCACATAGTCCCCCGGCAGCAAGTCCTCCGTGCGCGCCACAAAAACACCCCACCGCCCCACCCGCAGCAGCGTAACCTCCGTCTCGGCATCGGAGGTGAAGCGCACCGGCACCGGCGTCCTTTCCAAACGCCAGGCTTCCAAAAAAGCATCCGCTTTGGATTTGAGGCCCTCCGGCAGCGTCGGCCCCTCCCACGCCTGCAAATCCGCAGCCACCCCGTCCGACAAGGTGCTTCGAATCGCACCCGAAGCCCGGTCAATCCGCTCCTCCAGCACCCGGAACACCCGCGTGCGTTCCAGTCCCACCGACACTGCGGCCTCCGGGTCTAAACGCCCCAACTGCAGCCAGGCCCGGTGAGCGCCCTCCCAGTCCTCCTCCGCCTCCA
>PXDP01000232.1 GCA_003565035.1 PVC group bacterium
ACGCCGACAAATGAGCCCGCGTGGACACCCGTGAAGGGAACCCAGGGTAAGCGTTCTGTGGGTTTGCACTGCAGGGTGGAGAGTACGATTTCTTTTCCATTCATGCGGCCACCTCCACCAGATTTCGGGCGAGTTCCACGGCACTGGCGGCATCGGCGGAGTAACCGTCCGCGCCGATTTCCTTCGCGAAGGCGTCGGTGATGGGGGCGCCGCCGACCATGATTTTTACATCCAGCCCGGCGGACTTAAGGGTTTCCACGGTACTGCGCATGGCGGGCATGGTTGTGGTGAGAAGAGCGGAGAGGCCGACGAGCTGGGCGTTGTGGGTTTTTACCGCTTCCGCGAAGGCGGCGGGGGTGACGTTGGTGCCAAGGTCGATGACCTCGAACCCGGAGCCTTTCAGCATCATGGCCACGAGGTTTTTGCCGATGTCGTGGAGGTCGCCCTCGACGGTGCCAATGACGACGCGGAACCGGGCTTTGATGCCCGAGGCGGCCAGGACCGGCTCCAGTAATTCCATGGAGGACTTCATGGCTCGGGCGGCGACCAGCACTTCCGGTACAAAAATTTCGTTGGCTTTGAAGCGGCGGCCCACGTCGTCCATGCCGACTTTCAGGGCATCCAGAATGGCTTGGGGGGAAGCGGATTCCGCCAGTGCCTGTTCGGTGATGGCTTTGGCATCTTTTCGTTTGCCTGTTTTCACGGCATCCGTGAGGAGGGTAATGTCTGTTTTGTGCATAGGGGATAATTCTTATCTTATTTCGATTTCATTGAACATACACCGAAGCGATGTTTTGCCGTAAAAATCCGTGCAAATGCTTTTTCATGCGCTCTATACGGTGACCGAAACAAGATGGCAGGCATTCGGAGTGCAGGGCAGAATCGGATCCGTACAGAGACGTCCGTCCAGGGTCAGGGATGCGGTGCCGGTGCGTTCGAGAGTGATGTCGTAGCGGGTGCCGCGGAAGGTGCGGATCACACGGGCGGCGGGCAGAGCCTCCGGCAGGCAGGGATCGATGAGGAGTCCGTCGTAATGGCGGCGGGCCCCCAGAATCCACTCCACCAGGAGCTGGGTGAACCAGGCGGTGGTGCCGGTGCGCCAGGGGTACATGGACATCCCGGGATGATCGGACGTCAGGCTGTAACAGTTGGTGAAGGAGAAGGGCTCGATCCAGGAGTTGGAAATTGGATTCCAGGGGCGGCCGGGAGCGACTTTGAGGTAGGTGCGCCAGGCGGCATCCGCGCGGCCCAGCATGCAGTCGGCCACGCCCTTGAATCCGGCGGCATGATTGTAACATCCGCCGTTTTCGGCTTTCCAGGGGCGCGAGGCGGAAAATTTTCCAATGCGTTCGTCGAAGGTGGTAAAAGCGGGAGCGGAAATGGAAAAGCCATACTCGTTTTCGATCAGCCGGTCCACGGCGGCCATGCAGCGCTCGGCGCGGTCGGGTGGCGCGGTCTGCGAGAGAATGGCCCAGCTTTGGGTGTTCACGAAAATCTTGCCTTCGGCGTTCGCATTGGAACCCAGGGTATAATCACCCGCACAGAGGCTGCGCACATACCAGTCCCCGTCCCAGGCGACCTCATTGAGGAGCGTCTTGAAATGCGCGTGCCAGTCGAGTGCCTCGCGTTCAACCGCATCTTCCCCCCGGCGCCGGGCCAGTTCCGCCACTTCGAGCAGACCGAGGCAGAGTTGCTGGGTGACCATCACGCTTTCGCGGTCGCCGGTCAGCCTGGAGGGTTCCAGTCCGTCGTTCCAGTCCGCGAAGTGCTGATCGCAGAGTCCGTTCGCGCCGGTGTCCTGCACCAGGAAGCGCAGGGCGCGGAGCATATGTTTCCAGACCGTTTCCTCCCCGGGATGATCGCAGTACGGCACGCGCGCGTCCAGAAAGCCGAGATCCCCGCTTTCTTTGAGACACCAGGGAACGCAGTGCAGCATCCAAGCGGGTTTGTCGGCGTACTGATGCCGGTTCCAGGGGCGGAATCCGTGCGGGACGCTGCCGTTTCGGTACTGCGAGGCGATGGCGCGGAGGAGATTCGCGCGCGCCAACGGCCAATCAAACATCGCCACCCCCATGTCATTCTGGAGATTGTCGCGGAAGCCGCTTTTATTGACCAGATAGGAGACCATCGCTTTCTTGGAAAAGTGGTTAATCAGCCCGTCGCGGTTCTCGTCGCCGGTCTCCACTTCGAAGGCGGCGGACTGCCGGTCGTCGGCGGCAATGCGCTGCGCCAGAGCCCGGTCAACGGCATCCGGATGCATCCGTATCCGCAGGCTGGCCAGAGACTCCAGGGTATCCAGGGACCCGAGGAGGAAATCAGCGCGTCCCTCCCCGGCCGGCGGCAGGCGCAGGCGGACCTGGACCACGCCGGCGCAGTCGGGTCCGTTGAATCCGCGGTTGTCACACTTCCAGCCAAAAAGAATTTTCGGATCGGAGAGCGAATAGCTTTCCCGGGTAAAGAAATCGCGATAGCCGCAGCCGCCGGCGAAGTCCGGGCTGGTGGTGGCCAGAAATCCGTTGAAGCGGTCGGTGGGGACGGAGGCATCGCGGTTGGCGACCCACACCGCGGCCAGTTCGGGCAGCACCGTGGTGGCGTTGTCTTTCCAGACCCCCTCCCCCTCCGCGTTGGTTCCGGTCAGTTGGAACATCGCGTAAGCGAAGAAGGAGATCTCGCGGGGGCGGTCTTCGAGATTTTTCACCCGCACCCGCCAGACTTCGCAGACCTCCCCGGCGGGCACAAACACCGTCTGCTCGACCCGAAGTCCGGCGGCGCGGCCTTCGATGCGCGTGTAGGCGGCATGGAAGGTGCAAACGCGGTCTGAAACGCGCGTGGCCACCGGATCTCCCCAAGGGGTGAAGACGGTGTTGGTTTCGTCGTCGCGAATGTAGAGATACTTTGCGTCGTAGCCCACCACCTGACACGTGTTGCCCGCCGCATCCCGCACGTTGACGGGGCCGTCGCCGAGGTTGGAGGTTTCCGCGTAGATCTCCAGATCACCGGGGGGGCTGAAGTGAATATTCCGCCACTTGCGCGGCGGATCGCGCCGCAGCATGTAGGTGCGCGCGGCGGCATCGAATTCGCCATAGGTTTCCATCGATTCCCTCATTGCGCGGCTTCCGAAGCGGAATCGGTCTCAATTCTCAGCCCGTGAATCCGCGCATGATGGTCCCACTGGCTGCCGTGAAAGACCAGCCGGATTTCCAAAGGACGGGAGACAGAGGCAAATGCGGCAGTACCCGGCAGCAGAAAGCGGGTATTGGCGACAGATCCCATTCCGGGCTCCCGTTGCAAGGTGAAGATCGTGGCATCCTCACGCCCTCCCGTCAGAGAGGTGAAAACGCTGAACGCGCGCGGCGCATGGTACTGGGTCCGCTCCCAGATCAGGGTGATGGCGGCATGACGCAGGTCCAAAGATGTCCCTGGGGCCGGCTCCAGGGTAAAGGTGAAATATTCCTCATCAGCTATTGCGGAGGCGAGAGTGGCATCCGCGCGCCGTTCGTTGGCCTGGGAAACGGAGAAAACCAGGCCATCCATGTCCGAAAGGATGCGGACCCCCCGGCCGTCATCGCCGCGGGCGGTGCCGCCCGCCTCGGAAAACGGAGCGCCGGGGCGCAATCCGCTCCAGCTCAGACGATTCTGCTCCATCGCCCGCACGGTTGCGGTGGTGCCGGGGCCGTTGAAGACCGCGTCGAGCAGTACGCCGGGGCCGCCGATGACCTCAAAGCCGAAAACACGCCAGGCCGCGTCTCCGTCGGCATCGTTGACCCGAAGGTACACATACTGCCAGCCGGTACGGGTGGGCGTTCCTTTGAGAATCATTCGAGCGGGATTTTCGGGATCGGCGGCAATCGACATCCCGCCGCAGAGGGTGTCACCGATGAGAGTCAGGCTGAGATCCCCATCGCCTCCGGCGGCTTCCAGGGCATGGCGGATCTCCGCGCCGAAGGCGGCCTGCGGCAGTTCCCCCGGGGTGACAAAGTGCGGAACGGCGTTGACCGGCCGTGTGGGGGTACGGATCAGCGCCATATCCCTCATCCAGTTCTGCAGGGTTTGCCATTTGGGCGAATCGGCGGGATCCTGCCCCGGGTATTCCAGATGCCCCCATTGTCCGAATCTGCCCCAGCGGCCCAGATCCACGAAAGCGCCATGGACTTCCAGCCCGTTGGAGCGGGCAATATTGAGATGGGTGCGGTACACCTCCTCAAAACCGGGCATGCGGTTAAGCTGATTGACAAAGGCGGTGATTCCCCGGCTGCGCTCGTCCGAACTGTTCAGATAGTCGGTGTAAAGAGAGGGACCGCCTTCGTAGGAGACAATGGGCAGATCCCGTCCGAAACGTTCCCGCACCTTGTGCCGCAACCCGGCAGGAAAACCACCACCGACACCGGTGGTGTCAAAGCCTCCTCCCGCAAGAGTGGCTCCGGAGAAAATCCGCTGTTTCCATTCCAGCAGGGCCGCTTCGAGGTGGGCGGTGAATTCGGGACTTTCCCAATAGGGGTCGTCCATGGATTTGGAGACGGGGCGGTGCTCGCCCCGTCGGGGATTGGCGAGGAAATCCTCCGGCGTGTAGAACCAACTCCGGCCCGCCTCGCGGTGTCGGTTCAGAATCGCCTGTTCGTGCGCCCAGTCCTGGATACCGTTGCCGAAATAGGTGGTGGGCGAGACGATGTCCGGCAGACTAGACGGGGTCATCGCGCCGCCGAAATCAGCCAGTTCCCGCAGGTAGGCTTCGTTATAGTTCATGTTCCCGGACCAAAGGGCGGCCACCCGGACCAGGCGGTCCGTCCCTTCAAACACCTCCTGAAATATCTGCCAGATTTCGGCCGCGCGTCGGGCGTTGAACTGGGGTTTGCTGATGCCCAGTTCCCGGCTCCGGGCTCCGGCCCAGTCCCCCTGGGCAAACGAGGGGCCGTTGGACCAGATTTCATTCGAGTGTTCCACCCAGACCCGCAGGTCCTCCCGCAGTGGCGCGAATGCCGGATTTTCCACGGGTCCGGTGTAGGGCATCCGGCCATCGGATCCGAAGCGGATGAGCCGGGCCAGGTTGCGGACAAAGTCATCCGTGGCCAGATGGGGCAGGCAGATCCACATGTCATTGCCGGTCTGATTCACCAGATCCACCATGTGTTCAAAGGCCATACCGGTCGGGCGGTTTACGGGACCGTTCGGACCGACGGAGCGGCGGTTCAGCACGCCATGCTGAAACACGTGGCCGGGAAGCCGGCGGTCCTCCCAGTCCCGCTGCGGACTGGCGTTCGTACTGTTCCAGTCCATAAAGCGCTGGAACGCCAGGTCCAAATCCCCCAGCATGCCCAGGAAAAGCGGATGCCAGAAGCCGTCCTGACGGGAAAGGGAGCGGGTTTCCGGGGCTTCCGGATGAGGAAGCCAGACATTCAATCCGGTCAGAGGCCGTTCGGGATTCACCGCAAGAACATGCAGATGCCCCTGCACATTGTCTTTCTCCATGCGGTACACCCGGCGGCCGTTGAGGGCCGAACCGGTCTCCGGGGCGGTGGACGCATCGGGAAGAAACGTCCCCACCGCCAGGCGGATATCCGCCTCACCCTTCCATTCCACCGTCCACATCCCCACGCCGCTTCCGGCGCGGAACGGCGCCCCCGGTTCTGCATGGTGAAAGGGCCAGACCAGCAGCCGCAGGAAGGTGTTCTCCTGAATATATTGCGGCAAACCCTGTTCGTTGAACTGGGGATTCCGCCTTCCGTTCTCTGAGAAAAAAAAGACGGGACGGCCCCAGTTTCCGTCAACCGATGCGATCCATTGACTCCCGGTATGCACCGTATTGGTGAAAGGGCTGTTGGTCCAATAATTGTAACCGCCGTGGCCTATCCCCAGCGCGGAGGAAGGAAGAAACTCCCCGGCCTGATTGTTCAGGCTCAGGATCGCGCTCAGGCTTGCAAACAGAATATACTTGTTCATGTGGGGACTCCGGGTTGAATGTGAACGGATAGAATAGTCAAGGGGTTATGGGGGGACGGGGTGTGAGGAGCGATCCAGATTTGTGCGGTCTCACGGGCGGGGACGCTGCGCCCGGCCTCATCAAAAAAGGTGAAGTATTCAGCCGTTAAATCAAAAGCCACGCTTTTTGATTCGCCGGGGGCAAGATCCACGGTTCGACAGGCCACCAGATTGCACCAGGGTCCGTCGCGGTCCTCCGGAATTCGCACATAGACCTGAGCCAGAGTTTCGGCGCGGCCGTTCCCGGTGTTGGTGATCCGGGCGCTGAGGGTGCCGCCCCCGGCGGGGTCGGGCAAAAACGAAGGGGTCCCATACGCGAAGGTGCTGTAGCCGAGTCCGAAACCGAAAGGAAAAGCCGGGGCATGGTCGCCGGGATAGCGATAGGTCCGTCCCTTCATGCTGTAATCCTCGAAAGGCGGCACGTGATCGGGATGGGCGGGAATCGTGAAAGGCAGATGACCGCAAGGAGAGGCTTTGCCGAAGAGCAGTTCGCCGAGGGCTTCACCGCCCTGTTCGCCCGGATACCAGGCCAGGAGCACCGCATCCGCCAGCTCCATCGCCTCGGGCATGATAATGGGGGAACCGCCGGTGACGACGAGCACCAGGGGTTTGCCGGACTGCGTCTTGAGCCGGTGGAGATAGTCGAGCTGTACCTCGGGAAGGGTCATGCGGTCCCGGTCCCCGCCGAGGGCACTGGCAATGCATTCGCCATGCTCTCCCTCCATCAGCGGGGTGTTGCCCACCATCGCCACCGCCACGTCGGCGTTTTCCGCCAGGCCGATGGCCCAGGTCGAGTCGTGCAGATGCGGGTGCACCCAGTCGCAGCCCTGCAGATGGGTGACCACCACGCCATCAGGAGCATGACGCACCACGCCCTCGAGCAGCGTGACCAGCGAACCGGATACGCCGCGGTAGAAGTTACCAAGCAGCACGTTGATGTCCGCAGCGGCGGGTCCGGAAACCGCGATACGGCGGATGTCGGTCCCCAAAGGAAGGATGCCGTTGTTTTTGAGCAGGACCATGGAGTTGCGGGCCAACCTTCGGCTGAGGGCGAGGTGTTCCGCACACTGCAGGATCTCCGTCCCCGGCTCGCCGGGGGCGGGGTGACGGACGGGGCGCAACACATCCAGCTTCTCCGCCAGGCGCAGCACCCGGTTGGCGGCCTGGTCGATATCGGCCTCGTCGATCAGGCCGCGTTCGAGCGCTTCGCGGACGGTATCGGGAGCCAGGTCATCCCCCAGGCTCATGTCGCAACCGCTGCGCAGCGCCAGGGCGGCGGATTCGGCGGCATCGCGGGTGACCGCGTGTCCGGGCAGTTCTTTCATCTGCCGGGCGAGAAAGGCCCATTGGGTGTCGGTGGAATCCGCATCGGTTTCATCCCGGTTTCCGCGGTGAAACGCGGCGATGGCACCGGCATCGGACACCACCATGCCGTCAAAGCCCCAGTCCTTGCGGAGTATCCCGTTCAGCAAGGCGGGCGAACCGCAGCAGGGTTCGCCGTTGAGGGCGTTGTAGGCACCCATGACCACCGCCACCCCGGCATCCACCAATTTTTTGAAGTGCGGCAGATAGGTTTCGTGCAGCAGTTTGGGGGAAATCTCCGCGTTGAAAGCGGTGCGGTGGGCTTCCGGTCCGCTGTGAACCGCCAGATGCTTGGCGCAGGCGGCCACAAGCAGTTGCCCGGGGGCCTCTCCCTGAAGTCCGCGGACAAAGGCGGCACCCATGTCGCCGGTGAGGCAGGGATCCTCCCCGAAGGTTTCCTGTCCCCTGCCCCAGCGAGGATCGCGGAAGAGATTGATGTTGGGGGTCCAGTAGGCCAGCGAAATAAAGGAGCTGGCGGGCCAGTCCGGACTGAAAAATTTGGCGCGGGCCTCCAGGGCGATGGCCCTCGCGGCGGCCTGAACCGTTGCGGGGTCGAACGTGGCCGCCATGGCGATGGGGAGCGGGAACACGGTTGCGCGCCCGGTGTGACAGAGCCCATGCAGGCATTCACCTCCGAACGCGAACGGGGCAATATCGAAGCGGGGAAGCCCCGGCCAGCTGTTTCGGAGCAGATCGAGTTTCTCGTTCAGAGTCAGTTGCGTGACCGCAATCATACGCAAACCCTTTCTGATGTCGGTTTGATGTGAAGGGTCATGCCTTCGGGCACCTTCACCATGGGGGCGGCGTTCTCTGCGGTTTTGTCCCAGCGAATGCGGATGGGACCAAGCGGGCTGGCAAAGACCGCGTCCACACGCGGCAGCGGCGAACGGGCGGGGTCCAGCTTCCAGAGGGACGGATTTCCGGGTTCCGGCTGATACAGTCCGGCCAGCCAGTCGCGGCAGAATACCGCCGGCGCGCCGCTCCAACTGTGGCAGCAGCTTCCCCGCCGCTGATCGGCGCGGGCAAAACATTCGTTGAGGGTGGGATAGCCCAGGCCCATCAGAAACCCGTAGGTTTCACGGAGAAGGTCCAGCGCCAGCTCCGCTTCGCCGTGTTCGGCCAGGGCGGGCAACAGGTAGATGAAAAAATAGAGTTCGATGTGGCTTTCCGGTGGATTCGAAGGATGCAATCCGCGATGGAAATTCTGCAAGAGCCGGGGTTTCAGACTGCGGAGGAGATCCGGCGCGGACCCCACGCCGAAGGCAAGTGCCAGTACATTCGCATGCGGGGCATCGGTTTGCGCGTCCAAAGAAGCACGGAAGCGTCCGTTCCCGGGATCCCAAAGGTGGGTTTCCACTTGGGTCTTCAGGGTGGCCGCCGACTCCAGAAACTTCGCCGCCTGATCGGCATGACCCAAAAGTTCTGCGAGGTCGGCACTGCAGAGCAGGGCCCGGTAGCGGAACAGATTGAGGCAGGCATTGCCGCACCCTTTTTTTTCCTCTGATGTACAGCCCCAGTCCACGAAGACGTGCAGGCCGTCCGCGTTCCAAAGTCCGGTGCGGTCCACCGGCCAGGAGGGACTGTCCCAAATACGGGTCAGGGCCTCCCAGCAGTCGATCACGACCTGACGATCCCCGCTCTGCTGCCAGAAGCGGTGCAGGGCCAGAATCCAGATCAGGGTGAAGTCCTCGTGCGGGCGGCGCAGCCAGGAGGGGGTGCAGCAGGGAAGCTGTCCGTCGGGAAGCTGTGACTGGGCAAACAGACGCAGACAGCGCGCGGCCACGGCGGGATCGGAATGGGCGAGTCCATGTACGGAGAGGTTGACAAACATGTCGCCAATATAGGTGCCCCGTTCCCGCCAGGGACAGTCGGCATAGCCTTCGTCGGTGGAGGCGATCAGGGTGTGTACTGATTGGTCAAAGGCCCAGTCGATGACCGGGTCCCCGCTTCGGAACATCACCCCGTCCGCATTGAGCAGACGCCGGGAGCGCACAAAAAAATCATGCAGAAAGACTGGGGTATCTTCGTTTCCGGGCGGCAGGCGGAAGGTGAGCTGCAGAAAGATGCCGCCCCGGGGATTGCAGACCTCAATCTGCTGCCGCCCGCCCTTCAGCACAAAACGGTCCGCCGCATCGGTAAAGGGGTTGCTCCCGTACAGCTTCACGCAGCCGTCGGCACGACTCCAGTCGTCGTAGGCGATGTCCAGAAGGGTGCCGGCGGGTGCCTCCAGATCCAGGGAACCTTGACCGTAAACCTGGTCGGCAAAATCGAAGCAGAGCAGACGCACGGGTCCCCGTAATGCCTCCAAACGTTCTGAGTGTCTTCCGGGCCGATCCCAGACACAGAGCCGGGCCGGGTGGCAACGGTGGATGTCCCCCGAATCGCGGTTCCATCCTGCCGGTGCGGCAAAGGTATCCGCCGGACCCGCTGCGGGCAAGCTTTGTTCGCCCTCCTGCAATGGCGAGAGCAGAAACACGTCGGTGCAGGCCCGGTCCGGCAAAGCATGGGCACTCACCCCGCTGTCCGCCGGCCATTCCATCAGCCAACTCCAACTCTCCCCCAGAATCCCCACCGAGCCGATGAGCGGATTCCAGCCTTCGCGCAAGCGCAGGGTGTTCCGCCACTGATTGCCCAGATCGCTCGGCGTACCGGCAGGCAGTGGCACATCGTTCAGCGACAGGCTCGACCAGAAATTCAGCAGGTCAATTTCCTGTTCCCGGGGACTGTGAAGCCAGGTGATGAATTGGCGGAAACGATCATGACCCCTTTCCGCTTGACCTGTTTCCCGGGCACGAAGGAGGCGGCGGGAGTGGCCGGAATCGAGACTCACGAAGCCCACCCGGGGGCCCGGTACCGTCGCTTCCGCGCAGAGCTGTATCCGGGCGGGGCGGAGGGGTGCGTATGCCGGGATAGGCACGGAACGGGGATGCAATGGACCCCAGGGGCACTCCGCACCGGACAAGGCCCGCGGGGCTTGCCATTCGCCTTCGGTCAGTTCGTGCGCGAGTACGCGGGTATCGAGACATTCCGAAGGATTCTGGGCAAAACTGAACAGGCCGCTGTCGGCATCCCAGGCCTGATGGACCAGACAGAGCCACTGTCCGGGAGTGGCAAAGAGGGTCTCGTCATCATTCAGGCCGCCCCACGCCATAAAGCCAGGCTGACCCTCGGGCATGCTCTGATAGGAGGAGGTGCCGTAGAAATTGACTTCCACCCGCAGCGTGTTTTCCCCGGCATTCAGATAGGCATCCAGGCGCAGGGTGTCGAATTCCGGGTGGGAGGTGACAAAGCGGGCGGGACCGTAGTGAACAAAGACCTCGTTGACAAACACACGGAAACGGGTGTCCGCAAACAGGTGGAGTGTACAGGCACTGATTCCGTCCCACGAAACGGTCTGTTTGAAACTGACAAAAGCGTTCCGTTTTTGCGGCGAAGAATGCGTCCAGATGTAAGATGTGTGCATAGGGGGAATCCGTAGAGGTATGTTGAATCGGTAGCACAAAAAAAGAGTTGATGGAATTCAACGAAAGATGTAACCGTTGATCTATGAGTGCAGTCTGGTTGAAAGATGTGGCGAATGCCGCAGGAGTTTCGGTGTCCACCGCCTCTCATGCGGTGAATGGTACGGGCTCCATC
>PXDP01000227.1 GCA_003565035.1 PVC group bacterium
CGGGATGTTCGAGAGCGTTGCGGCTGGGAAGGCCCAATGCGGCGGCGACCGCTTCGGCGCGGGGACGCTGGGCATCGTCGCGCACAAAGATGCCGATCTCCACCGGACGCAGTCCCGCGTCCAGATGCTCTTGAATCCAGGCGGCCACGGTGTCGCTTTCCTCCTCCTCGCTCTTGCAGACCCTGACCGCCGGTTCGGGTCCGTTGAACACGGAGACGGTGCCTTTGCGTGATTCCGTGTTGCCGTCCACGTCGCTGAGTTCGCTGGAAAGCAGGCGGTCCGCCTGACGGCGGATCTGATGGGAGGTGCGGTAGTTGACCCGCAGGGTGGTGGAGCGTCCGCGCACATCCACGCCCAGGGCGGCCCAGGAAAAGGGACTGCGGAAAATGCGCTGGCCCAAATCCCCGGCGAAATACAGGGCGTTGTCGCGGTTCCCGCCCAATGCCGCCACCAGGCGAAGCTCCTGCACCCCGATGTCCTGGGCTTCGTCGATCACCAGATGCTGATACGGTGACTTCCCCTCCTTTGCATACAAATCCGCCAGCCGCGCGTAGAGGGTGGCGAGGGTGCAAAGGCCTTCCGCCTCCAGTTCCGCCTGCAGACGGGCGAAGACCTCCCACAGGCGTTCCCGCTGAGCTTCAGACAGACGGGTTTTGCGTCCCAATCGTTTCACGTCGCGGTAGTCCTCCCAGGTCTTTACCTGCCAGGCATCCACGATCTGATTCCATTCCTCCCAGAGAAAATGCGGCGTGAAGCGCGATTCCGTCATGTCTTTGGCCGTGCGGGCGAGTCGCTTGCGGATGTTTTCGGGATCCGCGGTGCGGCGAATCCCCAGGCGGGCCCGGCCCAACCGCAGGGCCACCGGCTCCAGCGGCTCCACGTCCAGACGTTCCGCCAGACGCGGAGTGGAATGGATCAGACGGTGCAGTCGAATCCGCAGGGCGTCGGCCAGCGGAGCGGAAAAGGTGGTCAGCAACACCCGCGCGTCCGGGTCGCGTTTGGCCAGCCACACGGCCCGGTGCAGGGCCACGATGGTTTTGCCGGTGCCGGCGCTGCCCGCCACCCGCGCAGGACCGTTGTGATCCCGCTGCACCAGCTCGCGCTGGGCCGGATGCAGGAAAATCGTCCATTTCTCCCAGGGAAATTCCAGGGCCGCCTCCAAGGCTTCTTTGTCCTCCATCACCCGGAAACGACTTTGTGCGTCCGGATGCGCGAAGGCATCCACGTCCGGGTCAATCACCTCCGCCGCTTTCGGTTTTCCGCCGGTGGCCAGTTCCAGCAGGGCCTCCGCCGCCTCCCGCGGCAAACGCTCCGCGAGGATCAGCAACGCATCCTCATTGGCCGCCTTCACATCCACCAGCCATTCCGCCGGAACCCCGTAGCCCAGCAATTCCGCATCCGAACGGTCCGCGAAGAGCGGCGGTTTCGGAGGAGGCGAGGTTTTCTCCGGCACATAGACCGGGACCATAATTTCCCGCACCATCTCCCGCACTTCCACCAATTGCGCCGCCCCGGTGGTCGGATGACGCTCCAGCTTGCGCCGCTCCGCCCAGGCATAGGCCTCGTCGTGATGCCCCACGTAACAGAGCAGCAGACTCGCCTCCGAACGGTGCAAAATAATGCGCAGATCCCGGCTCACCCGCACCGACCAGAACTGCTTGTCCTTCGCCCCCTCCAGCCGATGCAGTTTCATCCCCGGATTCGCCGGATTAATCTGCAGGTCAAAGGCGGTGGTTTTGACCGATTTCTGCTCCTCGCCTGTGAGGCGGGCGAGGCTGTCGGTAAAGGTGTCGGCGAGGAGGAAGGTCATGGTGGATGTAAAAAATTAGTTTTTTACCTTTATGGCAGCCCGGAAGGGTGGGACCCTCGGTTCCTGGGATCTGCACTTCTTCACAACGCCTCCAGGTTCAACACCTCGGGGGCGTTTTCGTTTTGAGATCATCTGTTTTAAGTGCCGACCGAATTTTGCATGTATGGTATTAAACTCTGTCACGGAACTTAACCTCCTTCGCTTTTTCACATGCATCGTAAAATGAATCCATCATACGTTCTTTAGCCGAAGGACCATCCTTGCCGATAGCTCCATGAGTCTTGAGTAATTCGACTGTGCTTCTACAGTTGTTGTATTTAGCCAAATCGAGTGCCGTGTCACCATTGTTGTCCGTAACGTTGATATCTGCCCCGTATTTGACAAGTTTCTCAATTATAGCATCATAGCCATTTTCAGCCGCAACGATAAGAGCTGTCTCGCCATTTTCATTTGTGATATTAGGATTAGCCCCACCCATTAAAATAGAGCACACGAGATCATAGTCACCTCCGTAGGCGGCTGTCACTAACGCATCAGGATCATTTATGTGTATTGGTAAATCACTCACATTCCCTCCAAACAGTAAAATGATTTTAAAATATCAGCAAAAGAACAATCGTGCTAACCATGGTTTTTTTCCATTTCCCTCCTGAAGCTTCGGCAAGAATGTCACTAAAGGTATGGTCGAGAAGGAAAGTCATTGTTCAATTAAACGCAATGTCGAAATAATCTTATCGAGTGTTGGCTTGACCCCGCTAAGAGTTTGAGGTAAATCAGATTCTTCGGACGAAATAACATAAGAAGAAAAATCATCTTTGCATGTTTTCTTTACCCTTTTTAAAGCGTATCTTTGAAGTTTTTCATCCCCAACTTTTCCAACAATGAAATCAGTAAAAGTGCAATTGTAATCATCAAAGCCATATATATCTAAAATACCAGGTCTATTTTCAAGCCATCCATTTATCTCAGCATGATCCCAAATGTCCGGATCAAAAAGATCCTCGATTTCAAAAGGAATCTTAAAACTCGAAAGAACAAGCTTTAAAGTATCGGATGGCTCCAAAAACATGCAATACCAGTTCTTAGGTTTTTTATCCTTTAGTGCTTCCGTGACCTTTTTCTTTACAACAACAGCACCCGGATCTTTGTCGAAAAGCCCAATTGCTAAAGCGCTTCCTCGCATATGACACCATGCAGTCAGCATATCATGCACCCAATTGTAGCCCGCAGCTTGCTCAGCCTTCACCTCAAAAGAATCGACTAGACTGGGATAATATATAGATACGGCCTTATCTAGAATAATTTTATCTGATACGCCCTCAACAAAACATACAGGCTTGTTAAAATCCTTTAAACTTGTAGCGTTTTCCCTCAACATCCTTATCTCTTCGAAAGCTCTATCTAAATATGGCTGAACAATTGGAGTCATTCCAACCGAATCATCTAAGACGGAAATTTCACTTTCAGAAATAGTTTTAATTTTCGACAGACCTAAATCTGAGTCCCGATGTACCGAAAAAACAGATGTTTCAACTTTATCAGACTTCAAGCATCTCGAGTAAAATGCTGGAGAATGAGTAGATATAAAAATCTGAATATTCTTTGCCTCCAAAATCATTCTTTCAGCCAGTTCAATACAGTTCAACATTTCCAAGCTATTTTCCGGCTCCTCATACGCCCACAAAGTTACCGTTTTTGGCCTTCCTGGCGCACTTAAAGTCTCTGCCTGCTTTGCAAGCCACTTTAAAATAATAGGAATATGGCGGGTTTTGATACCATCACCCCTTTGGTCGAGTGAAACTTTGTTTCCATTTAATTCACCTGAAAATTCTAGTCTACCAAACAGATCGCGCAAATCGGCGGGGAGTTCGATGCTTGAATCAAAACCAAGCTGGCTAGATATTTCCCCAATTATGTCAGTAGTATGCTCATTAATGCTTCTTGTAAATGTCTCTGCTGCAGATCTAACCTTCTCCTCAACTGTCTGCTCAAGCATGTCATGAAGCTTAGCTAATAAACCTGAAAAATATTCTGGATCTTTTATTGCGGGTACATAATCCAGTCTGGCATAATGTAATAACGCCGGTGCTTTGCTATAGCTGCTTATTTTTGTGTTATCTGAGTATATCATTCTTTCAGAATGCAAACCGCTTCTGCGCCAAGTTTTTACCCATCGAATACGCTTTTTGTCAGAAAATGATTTTGGCAAAAAAACTATCAAAGTAATTTCAATTTGCGGTGCTTTTTTAATAATTTCATCAGCAGCATAGCAGTAGTCTTTGTCCCAGTTTAACTGATACCCATTATCGTGGTTAAAGAACAGATCTAATGCTCGAAGAAAATTAGATTTGCCAGCATCATTTTTACCAACAAAAACGTTAATGTCAGAAACTTCTACAGTTTCATTTTTAAAGCTTCGAAAATTTTTAATAGTTACCTTTTCAATTTTCATGCTAAACCTTAAATACTTTCATCACCTCATCGCCGAGGTGGTTGATGATTTTGATGGCGATGCGGTGGTTTTGGGGTTTGGGGAAAGGGCGGGAGACGGGGGAGTTGAGGGTGGCCCAGGCTTCTTCGTTGATTTCGGCTTTGAGGGTGGTTTTGAGGGCTTTGTAGGGATCGTTCTGTCCGAGGAAGTAGGCGTGGCGGACGAAGAAGCTTTCTTCGTTGTAGTCGGTGTCCAGGAACCAGCAGGCGATGCCTTCGGGGCCGTCGCTGCGGATTTCGCCGGTGTTGGGATGGAAGACGTCCACGCCGTGGACGGTGACTTGTGCATGGTGGCTTGTGGTTAGTGTGAGGGGGAAGTCGCTCTTTCTCAGCGTCTCGATGCCAGCGAGCGCTTGAGTCCGCCAAGCATTTTGCTCAGTGTGTCGGAAGCTTCGGTCAGGTTCGTCAGATCCTCCTGGCTCAGCATTCCCAGCCTGTGGGCCAGCAGCAGTTGGGTCTCCACCTCCGCCAGTGAGCCGCTGGCCACGCTCAGCATCTGCAGGAACTCCCCCGTCCCCGTCCTGGCCGCCCCTTCCGCGATGTTGGAGGGCACCGACACCGCCGCCCTGCGGATCTGACTGGTCAGCCCGAATCGCTCCTCGCTGGGAAAGTTTTTTGAAACCCGGTAGATCTCCTCCACCCATTCGATTGATTTCTTCCAGACTTCCAAGTCCCGATAACTCTTTAACGCTGTCATAATGTGCAATCATCCTACCGTCCCTAGCCACCAGCCACAAGCCACAAACCACCTCCACATCCGGTTCGCCGAATATGACGAAGAGGTTGCCTTTGCCGGTGTTCTTGAGGTCGCCGGCCATGTGCAGGTCGGCGTTCATGGTGGCTTTGAGCACGGGGAGTCCGCCGAGGTTGTTGAAGTCGGTGGTGTGGGCCTCGTAGCTGAAGGCGCAGGAGATGAGCAGGTCGAACCCGCCCTCGGCCGCCTCGCGGGCGGCGGTGACGAGGTCCACGCGGGTGACGGTGCCGAACTCGGGGCCGATGAAGATGGCGGCGCGTTTGGTTTTGCCGTTCTCTTTGTTGCCCTCGGTGTAGCGGCCTTCGGCACAGACGTAGCCTCCGGGCCATTCCTGGAGGGAGAAGAAGTCGATCTTGTCCTGCTTGTGGGCCTGCTGCACCCCGGCGCTGCGCAGGGTGTCGAGTATGGTGCCGACGTAGTCCTTGCCGTAGGCCTTGCCGGTTTCGGCGACATTGTCGATCAGCTCGTCGTTCTCGTCCAGTCCCAGCACGCGGTGGGGGGAGAGGGATTCGACGGTGAAGGGACCGGCCACGCGGACGGTCTTTTTGTCTTCGTAGGGTTTGTCGTAAAGGAATTCAAAGTCGGCCTTGGCGGCTATGGAGGCATCTATTTCGCGCTGGCGCGCGATCCTCAAGTCCCAGAAGGACTTGAGGAGGTGGCTGGTGGGTAGTGGTTGGTGGTTGGTGGCTGGTGGGTTGTGGCTGGTGGGTTGTGATTTGTGGGTTGTGGCTGGTGGGTTGTGGTTGACCCAGTCTTCCGGGAGTTCCCTGGGGAACTCCCATTCCTCAAGGGTTTTCTCCAAGCCACAAGCCACTGACAACTTCTCACGCAAAGGAGCAAGCTCCTGCTCGAAACGCTCCCAGATGACATCGATTTCGCTGTTGTTGGCGATGGATTTGAGGGTGATGTGGGGGACGCGTTCGTACACGAAACCCTGGCGGATGTCGTTTTTCACCGGCTGGCTGGAGGGAATGCTGCGGGCGATGTCAGCTTCTTTCTTTTGACCCTCCCGGCTGTCGGCCAGCAGGTAGTAGGGATAACGAGCCCCCATGATGCGTGCCCGCGCCAGGGCCAGCGCAACCCGCGATGTGTCAACCGTGATCCAGCGCCGCCCCCACTGCTCCGCCACATAGGCGGTGGTCCCGGAACCGCAAGTGGGGTCGAGGACCAGGTCGCCGGGGTCGGTGGCCATGAGGATACAGCGTTCGATTAATCTTTGAGCTGTTTGTACTACATAAACTTTGGATTCTGCAAAACCTGTGAAGAGCACATCTCTCCATAAATTATTAATTGGCGAAACGCTGAAATCATAAAGGTAACGACGGTACATTAAAGTGTTGCCAATAGGTTTTAATCGCAAACTTTTCCTTAACCTTTCCATTCCTACAAAATTTGTTTTCCAGCCGCCTTTCTTAGGCGTAAATATTTTATTTTCTATATCTACACCAAATTGAGTAGACTCAACTCCGGTTGGACTTGTTAGGTTATCTGATGCGAAAACATCAGAACGATCAAACTCATCTGAAGTTTGCAGTCTCCCATCTTCAAATAATGTTCTGTTCCTAATGTTGACGTATTGCGTAGTACCTTCCTCACCTAATATTTTTTCACGATAGATTTGCCTGTATTTAATTTTAGATTTTGTTTTCGAAAACCAAACCACGTAATCCATCACACCAGCAAGTACATCAGTGCCAATTGAGGGACTACCGGCTCCAGATGTTTTTTGAACCTGGATTAATGAACAAAAATTATCCTCCCCAAACACTTCATCCATGACCGCGCGGACGCGGTGGACGTTTTCATCGCCGATCTGGACGAAGATGGAGCCGGAGTCGGTGAGCAGGTCACGGGCGACGGTGAGGCGGTCGCGGAGGTAGGTGAGGTAGGAGTGGATGCCGTCGCGCCAGGTGTCGCGGAAGGCTTTGACCTGTTCGGGCTCGCGGGTGATGTGGTCGGCCTTGCCGTCTTTGACGTCTCGGGAGGTGGTGGACCACTGGAAGTTGGAGTTGAATTTGATGCCGTAGGGGGGATCGAAGTAGATGCACTGGACCTTGCCGCGGAGGCCCTCGCGTTCGGCGAGCGACGCCATGACCTGCAGGGAGTCGCCGAGGATCATGCGGTTGGACCAGTTCTGGTCGTGGGCGTAGAAGTCGGTCTTGTCGGCCCCTTCGGGCACGCCGTTGAAGTCGCCAAACAAATCGAGTTCGATTTGTTTGGGGTGGTTTGTGGTTTGTGGTTGGTGGTTGGTGGAGGACAAGCCACCAGCCACCATCCACTTCTTCAAGTCGTCGATGAGGACTTTGGGGTGGACTTTTTCCTGGATGTAGAGGGGCGGGGCGGGAACGACGAGGGCGGACCAATCGCGGATGTCCTTGCCTCGCCAGATGAGCTGGGGGTCGAGGTCGCGGTTGCGGCGTTCGTAGGCGACGGTGAGCGGGTCCGCCTCCCCGCGCTCGACCATGGCCTGGAACTCGGCGGTGGGGATGTTCCGCCGCTTCTCCTCGCCGTGGGTGAGGGTTTGGATGGACTTGGGGGTTTTGGGTTTTTTCTTGGTAGCCATGGGGGAGAGGTCAGAGGTCAGGAAAGAGGGTAGAGGGTAGAGGTCAGAAGGGGTGAAATGCAAGCATTTTAGAGGGAGAGTTCTTGAGGTGCAATGGTTTACGAATATTTGAAGTTTGCTTGCGGGGGTGCTTGCACGGGAAGCGTAATCGAACACACCGAGATCTTTGTTCTGAACAACCATCAAACAAATGCGGCATCTGAGTTCGTGAATCCTTCAGGTTAGTCGTCATCCACATAGCTGCACACCATTATCGTTGTTTTCGTCCTGGCGATCCCGCCCCATGCCCAAGCCGGAATACATACCGTCGATATGCTCGTCCAAGTCCGAAGATACATTCTGGCGCATCGGATCCAGGATAAACTCTACCCCCTCTCTTCGTGCCAGCTTCGCGGCGGGCACAAAGTCGCAATCACCTGTCACCAAAATAATCGTATCCACCTGTCGCTTGAGTGTCAGGGATGTGATGTCCACCCCGATGCGGATATCCACCCCCTTTTGCCGTAAACCAAATTTTACCGCGTCTCCATCCAGTCCCCTCCAAAGATCCAATATCCGTTTTGCATCTTGAAGCTTCTCCGGATCAATGTCCTCCGCGGATGTTTCGCCTTCTGCTGTCGATACCAGCTTATCCAGCGTTTCAATCTGCTGGAATGTACGGAGTAACTTCTTTTCTGTCCCCGGATCTTTCAGGTGCCATCCACCCTCTTTCGCAACGTGACCAAGCCTCAAGGCGAATTTTCGTTGTTTGCGTAACGCGGCGAAAAGTTCATGGCGAAACCGAGCCTCTTCAGAGTTCGCAAATTTCACCTGCAGATTCGAAAACGGATTGTGGGCGACGCCTTCCCACGGAGTGGCGTCGTAGTAGAACATCCGGTAGACGTGATCCAGCCACCGGCTGTCCCGCCGATGACAGGTTTCACGGGTGAGTCTGCGAACGTGGTTCATGGAAAGGCGTTGTGCCCATTTCGCGACATCCTGTGGCGTCCGACAATTTTCCTCTCCGATAAGTCTGGAGAGCCGTTTCACAAAAAAACCACCATCGATAAGAATAGCGATACGCCTCAATCTCATGAAATACCCCTCTCAGCGGAAAAAAAACAAGCCCCAGGATTTCTGTCACGCTCAGGATGCTCGAGCGGACGTACTTTCAAGGGGCGGATACGTTTAAAATGCGTTATACACCAGTTGTATGCAAGTGAAAAAAAATAAAAAAAATAACATAACCACCATGCATTGCTGCTAAAACAGTCGGGATTTCTGCGAAATAAATCTCTGTGAGCCCGGGAAACCCTTCCTTCGCCGCTTGCGGCGGTCAGGGGCCGGGGTTTCTTTTTGATCCGGTTCATGCTGTATCCTCCGTCAGTGCGGCTTCCATGGCCCGCTCCACCATCGCCCCGAATCGGCTCTCCACCTCTTTCTCGAAATCAGCCTGCATTTCCCAGACGTCGCTGAATTCGGCGAAGGCCCAGCGGCCGTAGGTTCCGAGGCGGTTGACGCCGGGGATCCAGTAGCTGTCCATGGCGAGCTTTTTGGCTTTGGCGTCTTCACGGCGGTAGCCTTTGATTTCGACAATGAGGTTGAGGGGATCTTCGGGGCCGTGGCCGTCGTCGATGCGGACGATGAAGTCGGGCAGGTAGCGGCGGGTTTCGGAGCCGTATGCATAAGGGACTTCGAAGCCGAGGCCGTGGTTTTTGACGTAGGCGAGCACGCGGGGGTGTTGCTCGACGACGCGGCAGAATTCGCCCTCCCATTCGCTGTCGAGCACCACCCAGTTGACGTGGCATTTGTCGGCGGCGCTTTCCCAGCGGTTCTTTTTGGAGGTGCGGAAGTTGACGAAGCGGGTGGAGCCGGAGGGGTTGTAGGGATCGAGAATGGCTTTGATGGGGTGGGTGTCCATCATGGTGCGGGTGATGGCGGCGGAAATGCGGCTGCACGCCTCGTCGGCCAGCTCTTTGTACATGAGCTGGGCGGGCTGGGTATCGCCTTTGCAGACGAGGCAGGTGTCCATCCACTGTTTGGCGATGCGCTTGAGCTGTCCGAAGAGGTGGAGGCGGGGCTCTTCGCCGGGATTGCGCCAATGGTGGGTGAGCAGATGGGTGGTGAGGTGGAAGAGGACGGTGGATTTCCGCATGTCGCGGATATGTTCGAGGTTGAGGTCCACGCCTTCGCCGATGATGCCTTCGTTGCGGTTGTGGGTAGGCCCGACCCATTCGGGGGTGAGTTCAAAAACGGAGTCGTCGTTGAAGGTGGCTTCGAGTCGCTCTTCGGGGAGTTCGACGCGGTAGCCGTTGACGCGGGGGAAGCGGATTTCCAGGGCGTCGCGGTCGGGGCGGACGGCCTTGACCTGCACGGCGTCCACGGGCGGCTGCGGCGGGGCGACCACGGGTTTGGCGGTGAAATCGAAGGGAATGCCGAGCACGTCGGCATATTCCACGGGGAAAAGTCCAGTTTTCTCGTCGAGTTCGTAGGACTGGCGGCGCAGGGCGCGGCCGATGACCTGTTCGCAGAGGAGCTGAGTGCCGAAGGCGCGGATGCCGAGGACATGGGTGACGGTGTTGCAGTCCCAGCCTTCGGTGAGCATGGAGACGGAGACCACGCAGCGGATGGTTTCGCCGAGACGGTCTTTTTTGCCGACGGTGTTCATCACTTCGCGGAGCAGGTCGGCGTCGCTGATGTTTTCGGCATCCTTGGGGCTGCCGCCGCGTTCGACGATCTCGCGGCGGAAGCGGTCGATTTCGTCGGAGGCGATGTTGCGGAAGTTCGTGTCGAGGGCGTCGCCGGATTCGAGCTGCACGCTGTCGATGAGCAGGGTGCGGGGGCGGGCGAGCGGTCGGTCGTACTCGTCGAAGTTGCGGAACAACTCCAGGCGTCCGTTTTCAAGCTGGGTGGAGCCGTCGTCGTTTTCGCGGACGAAGCCGGAGACGTAGTCGTACACGAGTTTGGAGATGGAGGTGTTTTGGCAGACGACGATAAAGCAGGGGGAAACGCCAATGCCCGCCTGTTCCCAGAGTTCGTGGGTTTTTTGGTAGTGACCGTAGAGGGCGTCCAGGGCGTTGTAAAGTTTGGTGGGCATGGAGAGCGGATCGTTTTTCTTTCCGCCGCCGCGCGCGCTTTTGGGCAGGCCTTTTTTGACGTGTTCCCAGAGATTGCGGAACACGGGGAGGTCGCCCTGTTCCAGGGAGTTGTCGGACACCGGCACGCGGGGGAGCTTGACGATGCCGCATTCGATGGCGTCCA
>PXDP01000034.1 GCA_003565035.1 PVC group bacterium
ACCGTGGCATCCAGCACCTCATCGATTCGCGCAACAAATTCTTCAGGGCTCTCAATGGGCGGAAGCGGGGACGGGAGTCCATAAGGCATGGAGAAAAAGGTGGCGATTTCGGCAGGGTTGTTTCTTGTCAGCGCCATTTGCAGTCTCTGGAAACGCCGGATCTTGTCCGCCGTGACCCCGTGCGGATTGGTGCCGATTTCTTCCGGTGGATCCATGATCGGCGCAGAGGCCTCCGCATCGCCGGGATCAGCAGCCTGAAATTCGGACGCATCGATTCGTGGTTCATCTGAGCGTCTGGCCATACGTAGTCCAAGCACCAGAAAAACCGCAAAAACTCCCAACTGTATATATTTGAATTTAATTGTGTTGCGTTTCACAGTCAATGTCATGCGAAATGAAGATGACAATAACAAGAAAAATTGGGATCACCCCCCCACTCAGGCTTGGCCTCGGTCGCGGCTACGTATTCGCCGTCGGGTTGGAAGAATAGAAAAAAAGGAGTCGGAAAAATGATCGACGAAAAGCCTTCAGACTGGAATTACATTTTTATCTTTACCCCGCAGGCCAATCGGAGGAGAATGAGAGGATGATGAAGGCCACCGCTTTATTCTGTCTGACCGTGTTGCTCGCCGTCCCCACGGGGTACGGCCAAAGGCCCACCACCCGTCCCACGCCCGGCGGCGGATCGCAAACCACAACACCGGGGCAGCCATCCACTCGTACCCACCCTCTTCCCGGCGGAGGATTCCAGACCACAAGGCCGGGCGAGAGCACGGTCACAACCCGGCCCCTTCCCGGTGGCGGGTGGCGGACCTCAACCCCCGGACAACCGACGGCCATCACCCGCCCTTTGCCCGGCGGTGGCTGGCAAACTTCAACACCCGGTCAACCCACCAGCACCACAAGGCCCCTGCCGGGCGGTGGATGGCAGACAACCACTCCAGGGCAACCGACAGTTACAACCCGGCCCATCCCCGGTGGAGGGTACCGATCCTCTTCAGCCGGTCAGGGAACCCAGGCGGGCCTGCCGGTGCCAATAGAGGCGCTGGAGGCTGACAGGAAGTGAGTGCCCCTGACCGCCCGAAGAATCAGCCCGACAAAAATCCTTTAAGCGAGCTTCATAGGCCAGAGAATCTTTCGTCACAAAACCCGGAAATCAGAATATCAGACAGCTTTCTGGGGCATTGTCTTACTCCACCAGTACGTGGCACTGGATATGGTCCATGACTGGAAATGGACGCAGAAGATCTGGGAGACGATCGGCCCCTTGCTGGAGAAGATCTCCTGAAGTTGTTGCCAAGTTATCCTCATCTCCCAGAGGCGCTTGTCCCGGTTCCCAAGGGCATCCCTGAGATCGGCCAGACAATCCACCTGCCTATCTGCGGTCTGTCCGATCTGATCGCCGAGGTGCACGAAGTAGTTGCGGTACACCGTCCCCGCAAAACAGGCCAAAGCGCAGGCCGAGCCCTGGGTGGGGTCTCCCGCGTATTTGGAAATTCCCATCTCCGGGGTTTCACCGGGCCCGCACATTTCCAGGAGATTGAACTGCGAGGCCACCTGAAAGAGCACCCCGGCATTCTCCGGGTCCGCGTGCAGCGCTTTCGCGTCCGCTACAATCTCCCGGCAGGTAGATGGATTGGGCGTGAGCTTGAGCGTGGATACCCGTTCACGCAATTCGGACAGCGACGTCATCTCCAGCCGCCCACAGGCGTATGATGCGCCGTTCACGGAGGAACTCAGAGGGTCCTCTTCCACCCGCAGGCGTGACTGAACCTCAGCGTGTGAGCCTTCCGGGAAACCGAAGAGTTGTTGGAACATCGGTGTCTGCATCTTGACTGAGTGATTAAGTGCCTCTACTTTTTAGATCACCCCACCCACACATAGGGAAGCGTATCCCCCAGGCGGTCAATCCAGCGGATCAGTGCCAAGTTCCCGACCCGGATACAGCCATGCGAACAGGGGCTACCGAGACGATCCTCCTCTCCGGTCCCGTGTATGTAGATATAGCGGGACCGGCTCAAATGATTCACGCCCGGCTCCAGGCCCTCCAGCACCACAATCCGGCTGAGAATTAAATCCTCCCCGCACCCCCGCCATCCGCTTATCGGGTCCCCAACCGGCTCACGCGACACAAAGGGCTGGCCCGCCGCCGCACTGCGGCCGATAATTTCAGCCGCGCGGTGCCAGCCGACCGGGGTGCGGAATGAACCCGGTTCATTGCCGGTGCCAAACGCACTGGTCGAAACCGGGGTGCCGTCAAGGCACTGTTTGTCCCGCCAGAAGGTCATCGTCTGCTTCTCCAAATTCACCAGCCACAGCACGTCATCCGGCTCAAGAGTCGCCAGCAGAGTTTCGATGTGCGGAGAGGGCGTACAGGGTTGCATAACCCCCAAAATAGACTAAGATCCTCCCCATGCAAACATCCAACGCCGAAACGGCGCCCCTTTCTCCGTCCCCCAGCCGCAAAGAGGTCTGGAAAATGTTCGACCGCATCGCCCACCGCTACGATGTGCTCAATCGGTCCCTCTCTTTTGGCCGCGATGTGGCCTGGCGCAAACGGCTCCGCAAACACCTGCCCACCGACCGGGAACTTCTATTGGTCGATCACGCCACCGGCACCGCCGACCAAATTCTGTTTCTGCTCGGCGGCAAGGCCCGCATCGCCAAAGCCATGGGGTATGACCTTTCCGAGGAAATGCTCGCCCGCGGCCGCGAAAAGATTGAAAAACTCGGCGTCGGGGATGTGGTCTCCCTGCACACCGGCGATGCGATGCAGTCGCCTCAGGCAGATAATTCCGCCGATGTCGTCACCATCAGTTTTGGTATCCGCAATGTCGAGGATGTGCCCACCGCCCTGGCCGACATGCGCCGGGCGCTCGTTCCCGGCGGAAAACTGCTGATTCTGGAATGTTCTCTTCCCGAAAACACCTTTATCCGGAAAAGCTATCTGTTTTACTTCCGAAAAATTCTTCCCCGGCTGGGGGGCTGGGTCAGCGGCGACAGCTATGCTTACAATTATCTCAACAAAACCGTGGAGACATTCCCCTGCGGCGAAGCCTTCTGCCGGCTCATGCGTGAGGCTGGGTTTGAACAGGTCCGTGCAGAGCCCATGACCTTCGGCGTTGCCACCCTTTACAGCGGATTAAAACCGGAGAATGCCGCGTGAAAAGCCCGGCATGTTTGCCGCTGGAAAGCCTCCGCAGTGAAATTGCGGACCGGATCCGCAGCGCGTTTGACCGCTGGGAAAACCGGCCCGAACACCAGCAGCAACTGGGCATCCGTATTGAACTCCCTATTGAAGACACCGATCCACTCGGCTGGCTTTGTGCCCAGTCCGCTCCAGTGCAGGGATACTGGTCGGGCCGTGACACCCCCGATGAACGCGCCGGGGTTGGGTCCTGCCACCTGTTGACCCTTGGCTCGGTTGAAGAACCGCGGGCCGTCTTTGACCAGGGACGGGCAGTGTTGTGCACCTTCGGCCCCGCCGCAGATGTCCGATACTTCGGCGGGTTTGCCTTCAGCTCCTCCGCAGTGGATGAATCCCCCTGGCCCCGCTTTGGTCCGGCGCGGTTTTACATTCCGCGGTTCGAACTCATCCGCGATCCCGCCGGAACCCGCTTCGCGGTCAACCTTTTCTTCCAGCACCATGTGCATACCGCCGCCGGGGAAGTTCTGGAAGAACTCAGCGATATCGATTTCGCAGGAGTCCCCCTCGCCCCTCTTCCCAAAATTGCCGGGCGTAATGACTATCCGGACCAACCCGGCTGGGAGGCAAATGTCCGCGCGGCACTTGACCTGATCCGCTCCGGGATTCTGGACAAGGTCGTGCTCGCTCGAAAGGCGGTGTACCGTTTTGAGCGTCCCGTTCCCGCCTCCCATATTTTGCGGGTGCTCCGGGAGGTGACCGCCAACTGCTATCACTTCCTTCTCCAGCCGGAACCGGGCACCGCGTTTATGGGCACAACACCGGAATGTCTGTACCGCCGTCACGGAAAAAACCTGTTCACCGAAGCACTGGCCGGCACCCGGCCGCGGGATGACGATGCCCTGCGCGATGCGGCGCTTGCCCGTGATCTGCTTCACAATGAAAAAGAACGGCGGGAGCAGGAGCTGGTCCGCCGCGACATTCTGCGTCAGCTTCATCTTCTCTGTGATGCCGTCGAGGCTGACGAAACGCCGGTCCTGCTTCCTCTTGAGCGTAAACAGCATCTCATCAGCCGGATTCATGCCCGTCTCCGAAATGACACGGAGGATGCCGATCTCATTCAGGCCCTTCACCCCACACCCGCCGTCGGCGGCTCGCCCCGAATCAATGCCCTTAAAGAGATCCCCCGCCTGGAACCCTTCTCACGGGGCGGCTACGCCGCACCGGTTGGATGGTTTGATCTCGAAAACGCGGTGTTTGCCGTTGCCATACGATCCGGACTGGTCCGGGGAGAACGGGTCAATGTCTATTCCGGTGCCGGAATTGTTGAAGGCTCCGACCCCTCAGCGGAATGGCAGGAAATTGAAAACAAAATCAGCGACTTTGTCAGAGTGACTCAGCGGACACGCTGACTCACAATGCCCCCCTAATCTCTCACTCCACAATCACCCGGGTGCCGGAGGGCACCAGATCGTGGAGCACCTTCACATCATCGTTGTGCATGCGCACACAGCCGAGGGAGACGGATTGTCCAAGCCGTTCCGGCTCATCGGTGCCGTGGATGCCGAACCCCGGGGTGTTCCAGCCCAGCCAGTGGGTGCCGATGCGGTGATCCGGATCTCCATAGGGAATCCGCCGTTTGGTTTCCGGATGCCACCAAGCGGGATGCACAATCCGGTCGGTAATCCGGAATTCCCCCTCGGGCGTGTTGGCGCCTGCTCCGGTGGAGATGGTATAGGCCTTGAAAAAACGCCCGCCCAGATACAGGGTCAGTTCATTTCTCTCTTTGCTGACCCGGATTAAAAACGGTTCCCGCAGCACTTTCAGCCGCTGTCCAACCCGGATAGAATCCCCGCGGATCTGGTTGGACATCCGCAGCAGTTCAACCGTCGTGCCCTCCCGGGCCGCGATCCGTCCCAGGGTGTCCCCGGAGCGCACCTCCACCCAGGCACTTTCCGACTGCGGGTGGCGGCTCAGCAGCAGGGCCAAATTCATTTCCCCCAGCCTTCGGCGGATTTCGGCCAGCGCCTCCTCATCCTCTGTCAGACGCATCGCCCGGTGCAGGGTTTCTCGGGCCTCCTCCCAGCGACCGCGCGCATGAGCTCTTTCCGCCCGCTCCACCAGTGGGCTCACATCCCCCGCTGCCAGAAGATGCACACAAAGCCCCGCCAGAATCAGAAAGGTTTTCATGCTAAAAATCCATGACCGCGTTGGGATCCAGATTGGTGCTGTCGTCCCAGTTGCGGGGGCGTTTGGTGGCGATGTTCTGGACTTTTTTCATGGTGATCTGATACCCTTTGGTTTTAGCACCTTTCACCTGATATTTCGCCACGTCAAGCAGTTGCTGATGCACCCGCTGATTTTTCATCGGCGCGAACTTCACATACACATGCTCCGGGGTGCCTTCTTCAAAGAGAATCACCTTGGTTTTGCCGTCGGGACAGAGCGAATATTCCTTGTTCTGAATCGCGCCGCCGAAGGTGAACCGCTTCAGATAGGACGTCTGTTTGTGGGTGTAGGCCATGATGAACTCTTTATCCCGGTCGAAGACCCCCACATAGAGAATGTCTTTGTCCACAAACAGTTTCTCCGGCGGCGGCATCATCATATAGCGACCATCTTTCCACACCACCATGATTTTGTCCAGCGAGCTGCATTCGAGCAGATCATCGCCCTCTTTCATGGCATGACCCAGATAGCCCCCGGCGGAGTCGAATTTAATCTTGAGTTCGCTGGCCGTGAGTTTGCGGACCTCGATCTTCTTGAAGCCATCCTCCGAAATCTGCGTCAGCCGCGGGTAATCCTTCGCGTATTTTTTGTGAAGCGCCTTCAGGAAATCCACAGTGTAATCCACCATGCGCTTGAGGTTTTTCTCCACCTCGTCCAGCGCAATGAGGATATCATCCAGATCCTTGCGGTTTTTATCGATATCAAAGCGGCTGATGCGTTTGATACGGACCGCCAGCAGCATTTCCACATCCTCGGTCACCACATCGCGGCGCAGCAGATGCCGGAAGCGGTTCACCCCGTCCAGCACCGCCTTCTGCACCGCCGTGTAGGTTTTGCACTCCTCAATGTCTTTGTAGATCCGGTTCTCAATGAATATCTGCACCAGCGTCTTGTTATGAAACTCGTCCAGCAGCCGGGCTTTTTCCCATTCAAGTTCCTGCTCAAGAATCTCCACCAGTCGGTGGGTCAGCTTTTTAAGCACCTCTTTCACCGTCAGTTCCACCGGACGGTTGTTCTCAATGCAGAGGATGGCACTGTTCACGCTGATTTCGCAGTCGGTGAACGCATACAGCTTCTGAATGGTCTCCTGAGGGTCCTGACCCGACAGCATATTCAGGTGCAGTTCAACGTTTTCCGCCGTGTAGTCGTGGATCGAGCGAATTTTGATTTTCTTTTTCCGGATCGCGTCTTCGATGGATTTGATCAGCGTTTCCGTGGTGGTGTTGAATGGCAGTTCCCGCACCACCAGGGTGGTCTTGTCCTTGACCTGAATCACCGCGCGCACTTTCACCCGCCCCCGTCCGTCATCGTAATCGGAGGCATCCATAATGCCGCCGGTCATGAAGTCGGGGAACAGCTCAAACCCGCGCTTGCGCAGAATGGCGACCTGGGCTTTGAGCAGCTCGCCGAAATTATGCGGCAGAATCCGGGTGGCCAGACCGACCGCAATGCCCTCGGCGCCCAGCATCAGCAGCAGCGGAATTTTCGCCGGCAGGGTCACCGGCTCCTGATTCCGTCCGTCATAGCTGGGCACAAAACGGGTCAGGTTTTTATTGAACAACTGCTCGCGGGCCAGCGGGGTCAGGCGGCACTCGATGTACCGCGAGGCCGCCGCCGGATCACCGGTATGAATGTTGCCGTAGTTCCCCTGCCCCTCAATCAGATACCGCTTATTCGCCAGCGTCACCAGTGCGTCCGCAATTGAGGCGTCCCCGTGCGGATGAAACTGCATGGTGTAGCCCACAATGTTAGCGACTTTGATGAATTTTCCGTCGTCGTTGCGGTGCAGCGACCACATAATCCGTCGCTGTACCGGCTTGAGCCCGTCGTCCAACTGGGGAATCGCCCGGTCCCGGATCACATAAGAGGCATATTCCAGGAAGTTATCATCAATCATCTCCCGCAACGCCGGATCATCATCGGAGTGCGGAGTGGATTCCTCATCTCTACCCTCCACCCTCTCATCCCCAGGCTCTTCCTTCTCACCTCTTTCCTCTTCCCTGCCCTCTGACCTCTGACCTCCGACCTCTTCTTGGACCTCTTCTTGGACCTCTTCTTGGACCTCTTCTTCCGGAAACAAATCGTCGTCCTTGCTCATACCGCCTCCTCGTCTACCACCAGATGATTCAAAATATACTCCCGGCGCGCCGGGGTGTTTTTACCCATGTAAAACTTCAGAATATGCGGAACATCCGGCGGATCGTCGATGGTCACCGGAGTCAGCCGCATCCCTTCGGAAATAAAGGCCCGAAATTCCTTGGGCGAAATTTCTCCCAGTCCTTTAAAGCGGGTGACCTCCGGACTGCTGATCTCCTTCATGGCCACATCCCGCTCCAGCTCTGAATAGCAGTACCGGGTTTCTTTTTTATTCCGCACCCGGAACAGCGGGGTCTCCAGCACATGCAAATGACCCTCGGTCACCAGCGGTTGAAAAAACCGCAGGAAATAGGTGATCAGCAGATTGCGGATATGCATGCCGTCCACATCCGCGTCCGTGGCCAGCACCACCTTGTGATAGCGCAAATTGTCCACACTGTCCTCCACCCGCAGTGCCTGCATGAGATTGTACAGTTCCTCGTTCTTGTAAATCGCGTCGCGCTTCAGCTCCGCCACATTCAGCGGCTTGCCTTTCAGCGTGAAAATCGCCTGCGTGTTCGGATCCCGGGAGGACACCATCGATCCGGCAGCCGACTGACCCTCGGTCAGGAAAATCATCGACTCCTGTCCCTTCTGCTTGCCCGCATCCCAGTGGATCTTGCAATCTTTGAGCTGCGGAATGCGGATGGAAATTGCCTTGGATTTTTCCCGCGCCAGCTTCTTGACCGTATTGATCTCCTTGCGCAGCTTCTGCGTCTCCTCGATCTTCAAAAACGCCCGCTCCGCCGCCTTCGGATTTTTGTGGAGCATATCCACAATCACATCCCGCACCCGGTTCACCAGATCCGAACGAATCTCCCCGTTGCCGAGTTTGTTTTTGGTCTGTGATTCAAAAATCGGTTCCTTCAGGCGGATCGCAATCGCACCGATGAGGCCCTCGCGCACATCATCCCCCTCGTATTTTTTCTTCGAAAACTCATTAAACGCCTTGAGAACCCCTTCGCGGAAGGCGCTCAAATGCGTGCCGCCGTCCACCGTATACTGACCGTTCACAAAAGACCAGTTTTCCTCCCCGTACAACTGCGCGTGCGTCAGGGCGATTTCCAGGGTCTTGTCCCGGAAATGCAGCGGCGGATAGATCGAATCACTCTCCGACTCCTCCAGAATCAAATCGAGCAGGCCATTCTTGGCCTCCAGCTTTTTGCCGTTGAACACCAGGGTCAGCCCCGGGTTCAGGTAGGTGTAAAACTTCAGCCGGCGCAGGATATACTCCTCCTTGAACTTAAAGTTTTTGAAAATCGTCTCGTCCGGCGTGAACGACACCAGCGTTCCGTCCTTTTCCTCCGTCGCCCCCTCGTCCTGCGACACCAGCGCGCCTTTTTCAAAGCTGGCCTCAAAAAAACGCCCGTCCCGGTAGCTGCACACCGTAAAATAAGACGACAACGCATTCACCGCCTTGGTGCCCACCCCGTTGAGCCCCACAGAAAACTGAAACACCTCGTCATTGTACTTCGCCCCGGTGTTGATGCGCGAAACGCAGTCGATCACCTTGCCGTGCGGAATCCCGCGCCCGTAATCGCGAATCACCACATCTGATCCGTCCAGACGGACGTCCAGCTTCGATCCGTAGCCCATAATATGCTCATCGATCCCGTTGTCGATCACCTCTTTGAGCAGCACATAAATCCCGTCATCATAATGGGATCCCGAACCGGTCCGCCCGATATACATCCCCGTCCTCGCCCGGATGTGGTCAATGGAGGACAGGGTTTTGATGGTGCTTTCGTCGTAGTTGTGCGCTTTTTTAGTGGCCATAACCTCAGTAATACATTTGTTTAAGTTCTTTGCAAGCCCGCGTTTCGAAACCGCACCCTCAGTCCGCCACCGGAATCGGATCGAGTGTCTCATCCAGGGAGGTCGGATACTCCAGCCGCTGCAGAATCCGGTTGTGATCATCACAGACCACCACCCTGGAGCGGTGTGTTTCCAGAAGCTCAGGCCCCATAAGTGCCATCGAAAAAATAATAATCCGGTCGCCGTGGTTCACCAGATGGGCGGCCGCGCCGTTGATGCCGATGATCCCGCTCCCGGCCTTGCCTTTAATCACGTAGGTCTCAAAACGGGCCCCGTTGTCAATGTCGGCAATCATGACAAACTCATTGGCCACCATCCCCGTCGCCCGAAGCAGGTTTTCGTCAATCGTGATCGAGCCCACATAGTTGAGATTGCACTGGGTCACCCGCGCATTATGAATTTTTCCACAGAGAATTTTTTTCAACATGCGCGGACGTATATGGAAGAGCCGCGGGGCTGTCGATCATTTTTCAGCCCTTTCCCGGGCATCCCGCGCTTGACAATCCCCCCTGTAAAACCCTATTAGCATTCCTCACCAATGCCAAAGTAGCTCAGTTGGTAGAGCAATTCACTCGTAATGAATAGGTCGTCGGTTCGATTCCGACCTTTGGCTCCACTTTCTTTCCCAAATCCGCCCGTGTCCCACCAGGTTTTCTCCATCGAAGAACTGTCCGAGTACCTTCATCTGGAGGCCGATGCCATCCGCCTGCTGGTCAAGCGGAATGAAATCCCCCACGAACGCATCGGCATGGGCCTCCGCTTCCGCCGGAAAGAGATCGACCGCTGGGCCTCTCAGCGGCTTTTAGGAATGTCCTCCGACGAGGTACACGACTTCCACCGGCAGTCCTCCGCCAAACAGCACGATCTCAGTGCCCGCCACGCGCTCCTGCCCGAAATCATGGTGCCCAACTGTATTGAGCCGGAACTTCAGGGCAAAACCCGGGCCAAAATTATCCGCAATATGGTCGATCTGGCCGACGCCACCGGCATGCTCTGGGATAAAGAGGGGCTGCTCGCCGGCGTCGAGGAACGCGAAAATCTCTGCAGCACCGCCCTCTCCGGCGGGGTGGCCCTCCTCCATCCCCCCCAGCACGAGCCCTACATGTTCGAAGACACCTTTGTGGTGTATGGACGCACGCCCGCCCCCGCCCTCTTCGGCGGCCCCGACGGACGGCTCACCCAGCATTTTTTTCTGCTCTGCGCCCAGGACGATAAAATTCACCTGCATCTGCTCGCCCGCCTCAGCATGATCTGCCACCGCACCGATGTGCTCCTCGCCCTCACCGAGGCCGCCTCCAAAGGCGAAATGCTCGATCTCCTCTTCGCTGCCGAAGAGGAAATTATTCAGTCGAGCCTGCCCCGAGGCTGACCTCGCCGCTGGTCAGGTGCATCACCCTGCCGCAGTCCGCCTCAAAGATCAGGGCCCCGCCGTCGTCCACATCCAGAGCCTTTCCGGTCACCCGCTACCCGTCCGGCATCGTCACCTCAATCCGCCGGCC
>PXDP01000308.1 GCA_003565035.1 PVC group bacterium
GAACCCGCGTGTCCTGCGTGGGAGGCAGGTGCATTACCACTATGCTATGGCCGCAAATCAGTTGCGGTGTCGGAATGTAATCCGACCTTTGGTCAGGTCATAGGGGGAAATTTCCACCTGAACCCGGTCTCCGGTGGTGATCCGGATAAAATGTTTGCGCATTTTGCCGCTGATGTGGGCAAGAATTTCATGTCCATTCTCCAATTGCACTTTGTACATGGTTGCGGGAAGGACTTGGTTGACAACGCCGTCAACCTGAATGAGATCTTGATCTTTTTTAGCTGGCATAATGAAATAAGGGTTAAAGTGGGCAGTCCCATAACGGTTTCAGACCCTGTTGACAATACTATACCCAACAAATTTGTTGCCGTCCACTCCCCGGGACACCTGAAATGCCGTCAGGATGGGATCCGGTTTTTCCCCAATGAGTAGGCCAGCTCCTGCAGACTTTCAATAATCCTGGCATCCACCAGATGCACACCCTGGGGCACCTGAATGTGCTTATAGGCCAAATTCAGAATCGCCCGGATCCCGCATTGCACCATCAAATCCGCCACACCCTGCGCCGCCGAGGACGGCACGGCAATCAACCCGATATCCACGTCCGTATCGCGGCAAACGTCACAAAAGGAGTCGATCGACATCACCTTAACATCCCCGACCTGACGTCCAAACAGGGAGGGTTCCTGATCAAACAGGCCGCAGATTTCAAACCCTCTCTGGGTAAACGCGCCATGTTCCGCCAGGGAGCGGCCCAAATTCCCCGCACCCACAATCACCACCCGGTGCACAATATCAGCACCGAGAACCTGGCGGAGCACCAACTCGAGCTGTTCGGTTTCATACCCCCGCTTGGAAATCCCGCTTAAATCCAGGTGCGACAAATCCTGACGCACCGTCGAACTGGTAAGCCCCAGGGCCTCGGCGATTTGCTGAGAGGACGCCCACACAACATCCTCCTCGCGCAACTCCTGCACGTGGACTAAATATTTAGGCAACCTGCGAATCACCGGCTGCGGAATTTTAGGCGCCGACTCTTTTAAAAAAGACATGAATTTCTTGGGCATAAGCTCACCATGTCAAAGAAAATTGACGGGGTAAAGCGTTCCTTCATGAAATTTCCACAAAGTTTCCCGCTTGCGCAGGGTCTTTTCACATGCTAGCCAGATGATTATGTTAAATTTTGTAGCTTTTGATTTGGAAACCACCGGCATTCAACCCGAAACCGACGCGATTGTGGAAATCGGCGCCGTCAAATTCATTGACGGAATTCCCCAGGCTCCTTTTTCCGCGCTGGTTAATCCACAGCGGAAGATCCCGCCGGACGCCATCGCGGTCCATGGCATCACAGATGCCGAAGTGGCCGACAAAGCCCCCATCCGGGATCATATGGCACCGCTGACAGAATACTGCGGCGATCTCCCCATGGTGGCCCACAATGCCCGCTTCGATTTCAAATTCCTAGAAGCCGCCGTAAAACGTGAAAAAACCAAAGCGCCCAACGGCATCCTGCTCGACACCCACTCTCTCTCCAAGAAAGTATTTCCGGGCCTGCTGAATTACCGGCTGGAAACGCTGACCAAACATTTCGACTTCCCCAACACCGTGTTTCACCGCGCTTACGAGGATGCGGAATACTGCGGGCGCATTTTCATCCGGATTCTCGAGACGCTGGAACGGAATCACCATTCCACCTCCGTACCGTCCCTGCTCGCCCTCTCCGACATGCGGGAAAGGCGTCTCCCTCAAATCGCCGTCCAGGCGGAACAGCTCGGTCTCTTTTAAAATGTCTCTTGATTCATGAACTGTTCATGGTAGACTACTTCATGGACCTCCTTCAGAAAAAAATATGGAACCCTGACATCCGGTTGGCCGCCCTCCGGAAAGAGGAACTGGTCAACTTGTTCATGGCCTCCGCGCTTGCCGGTGTGTTTTTTCTTATGTTCCACTACTTCGGAAACTCGCACGACACACATGCCTACTGGAGAAACTCCGCCTTCATGTGGATCTCGAACCGTTGGTCAACTGGAAGCATTTCTTTGGGAAATGGAGACTACTCGCACGGGTTTCTTGTGCCGCTTTTTTCGCTCTGGGTTCTTTGGCTCCGCAGACACGACCTTCAGGAAGTCCCCAAAAAAGCAGCCCCGATATTCCTGCTCTTCATCTTGGGTTCACTTCTCCTGCACTATCTCGGTTTGAAAACCCAGCAGACCCGGATATCGCTCTTCGGTATGATCGGGCTGCTCTGGAGTATCCCCGGATATTTCTACGGATGGAAGCTGGCCTGGCTGATTCTCTTCCCCTGCGCCTTTCTGATTTTCGGGATTCCTCTGGAACTTTTCGAAAACATGACCCTGCCGTTGCGTTTCATCAACACCGAAGTCGCCGTAGCCGCTCTGCAAGGACTCGGCATCGAAGTGCGCCAGGTCGGCACCGCCATTTACGGCCCGCCGTTTGACGCCACCGCCGAACTGAAACTTGACGTGGCCGATGCCTGCTCCGGCATCCGCTCCATCACCGCCATGACCGCGCTCGCGGCCGGATATGGCTACCTGGTTATGAAAACCTTCTGGTCCAAATGGCTGATCTTCCTCTCCTCTATTCCGCTGGCGATGGTCGGAAATATGTTCCGCATCATTGCCATTGGCATTATCGCCGAAGCCTTCGGCACCGATGTCGCCGCCGGTGTCATTCACGATTATTCCGGATTTCTCGTCTTCGGTATGGCCATTGCCCTCATGGTGGCCCTCAGCACGCTCCTCAACCGTTTGGATATCCATCTGCTTGCCCGCTTTTCACACAGGAACCCGAAATGTCCCACCGCCAGCGCCAGTATCTGAATCTCTTTATCCTTTTTGGCATCACGCTGCTGATGCTCGGGTTTACCGTGGATGTAACCGTCACCGACGAGGCCGGGGTCAAGACGGAGCTTCCGGCAAGGCTCGGGGATCTCTGGACCGGACATGAAGTCCTCTTTTGCCATAATCAGGCCTGCATGCGCAGTTGGCTCACCAAAGACCTTGAGGCCAACGATGACGGCGTGTACGTCTGCAAAGAAGACTTCAGAGGAAACCGCTGCGGCGGTAAGCTCCACCCCATGGCCTACGGCGAATGGCGCGCACTGCCGCGCGACACCGTCATCTTCAAAAAACAATATTTCCACAACGACGACGAAGACCTTTCGGTATATGCCGGGGTCGTGCTTTCCGGAAGCGACCGGTCCTCCATTCACCGTCCCGAACTCTGCATGCCCAGCCAGGGACACACCATCGAATCCCGGGAACTGATTGAGGTCCCGCTGAAAGGCCGCGATCCGCTTCAGATCATGATTCTCAACCTCTCCCGCCGACTGCCCAACGGCGTGATGTTTCACAGCTACTACGCCTATTGGTTTGTCGGACACAATGTGGAGACACCGCACCATATGGAGCGGATGCTGCTCATGGCCACCGACCGGATATTCCGCAACGTCTCTCACCGCTGGGCCTATATTTCTTTGTCAGGGCCAAAAGCCGGTATCGATTCCCGTGAGCACCACGACACCCTCCGCGAAGTGGTCCCCCTCCTCTACCCGCAAATCAGCCTGCTGCCGACGGATATCTGATGAAACAGAGGGCCTTGTTTCTGGACCGCGACGGCATCATCAACGTCCCGCCGCCTCCCTCAGTCCGCTATATCCTTCATCCTGATGCTTTTCATCTTATGCCCGGGATTGCGGAAACCATCCGCCTCTGCAATCAGCATCACATCCCGGTGGTGGTCATCACCAACCAGAAGTGTGTGGCCATCGGAAAGCTTTCGCCCCGGAATCTCAGCCGCATCCATGCCCGCATGGAGGAACTGCTTCGGGCGGACCATGCGTATCTGGATGCCGTTTACGCTTGCCCGCACAGCGAAGCCGACGCCTGTACCTGCCGCAAACCCCTGCCCGGCATGTTGCTGACCGCCGCAAAGGCATTGGATCTGGACCTGAACGCCTCCTGGATGGTGGGAGATCAGCCCCGGGATATTCAGGCGGGAAAGGCCGCCGGCTGCCACACCCTGCACGTTCACTCGGAACCCGTTGCTTTCTGTGACGCCTCCCTGCCGGACACCCGGTCACTGCCGGAATGGCTTCTGAAGCATTTCCTGCAAAAAGAAGATTGTCACAGCCAAATTCATACGGTTTAAAAAGCTTGCATTTTCATTAACCCTTCCCTAATTTAAATTTATGAGCGATACAACCACCACGGCCCCTCTTCATGTTCGTTACACCGATCCAAAAGGAAAACTCACTGAGTTAATTCTTGGCGACAAGCCCATCACGATCGGCCGCAGTCCCGATGCGGACATCATCACACTGGACGAACGCGCCTCACGCATGCACTGCGGCATTCGGATATGGGACGGGGAATATTACATTAAGGATCTCAAATCCAAAAACGGGACGTATTTGAACAATCAGCGGGTCGAAATGGCCAAAATCAAACCCGGCGACAAAATTCGTCTTGGTAACACCGTCCTGCACATCGATGACAAAAAAGCCCCGGGCACGGCCACCACCATGGACTCCGTTCAAAACGAGATGAACGAAGGCAAAGGCTACAAAACCATCCTGCGCGAGATCGTGGAAAACACCGAAAAAGGCCCGCTGAAACCATCGCTTGCCCCCAAAACCCCTTCCCCGGCACCGACAGAAACCAAACCGGCAGCCTCATCCACCGGCGAAGTGAAAAATAAAACCGCGAAATTGGTCAGCCCCCCGCCCGAAGAGACCAAACCGGCGGGCTCAGACTCCAAACTCGTCGTACGTAAACAGCCCACCGCGATTAAAATCAAGCGGAACTGACCCCGATGACCTCGCCCGCTGAACCCGTACCGGTCAAGCCGGACGTGTTAGAGCATGGCCGCTCGGCCGACGGTTCTCCGCTCACCTCCGACCGTCGTCTCTACATGCAGTTGCTCTGCTTTACCGGCTGTGACGCCCCCGAACCCCTGATACACTTTCTCACAGAAGCCGGATGGGACGCTGTGATCTATCAGGATGCCGCCGACCCCTGGGGCTTCGGGCTGCTCCTCATGGACACCGACCCGAACGCATTTATCCACCGCTACGCCCCCGCGCTCCGGAACTCTCCTTTCGCACAGCTTACCCCCCGCCCGGAAATGACCCTCTTCGCCCGGGCCTACTCCATCGGCTACGAAGACGACCTGGAACGCACCCTGGTGACCCGCCCCCGCGAACGGGCCCTTTCCCCGCAGTGGCCCTGGGCCGTCTGGTACCCCCTTCGCCGCAGCGGTGAATTCGCCAAACTCCCCAAACGCGAAAAAATGAAAATTCTCGGCGAACACGGCACCATCGGCAAAGCCTGGGGCGAAGCCGGTCATGCCCACGACATCCGCCTTGCCTGTTTTGGCATGGACCGCAATGACAACGACTTTGCCGTTGCTCTTGTCGGCGCGGAACTCAGAGCCCTCAGCAAAATCGTGGAAATCATGCGCGGCACCGTGCAGACCTCCACCTACATCGAGCATCTGGGCCCCTTCTTTGCCGGCAAAGCGATCTATCAGTCCCCGCTCTGAACCGACGGCATGTACACAGACTCTCATTTTCACGTCGATCATTTCGAACTCAAAGGCATCGTCCGGGAAACAGTCGCCGCCGCCGCGGAAGCCGGGGTCACCCGCCTGATGGCTATCGGCGGCTCCGATGAAGCCAATCAACGGGCCCTCAACACCGCCAAAGCCTTTCCGGATACCGTCCGCGCCACTGCCGGCTATGACCGGGATCTGGCACCAGGATGGGATCAGGACCTCGCCAACCTCACCCCCTTTCTGAATCGGCCGGAAGTCGTCGCCGTCGGGGAATCCGGGCTCGACTATTTTCACAAAGACATTGACCCCGCCGCACAGCGCCTCCTCTTCGACGCCATGCTCGATCTGAGCACCACTCACGCAAAACCCATGATTATCCACAGCCGCGAAGCGGATGCGGATACGCTGGCCATGCTGAAACCCTTCGCCGACCGCTGGCCGGATCCGTCGCGTCCCTGCGGTGTGCTGCATTGCTTCACCGGTTCTCTGGACTTTGCCAAAGCCCTGCTGGACCTCAATCTCATGATCAGTTTCAGTGGGATTCTCACCTTTAAAAACGCCGCCGATCTGCGGGAAGTCGCCGCCGTCGTACCGGATGACCGGCTGCTGATCGAAACCGACAGCCCCTACCTTGCGCCCGTCCCGCACCGGGGGCAGCGAAATCAGCCCGCCTGGGTCGTCCATGTGGCCGAATGCCTGGCGGAAATCCGCGGAACCCGTCCGGAGGAAATCGGCAAGCTCACCACCGAAAATGCCCGGACATTTTTTCAATGGGGCTAAGCCATGACTGTCCCCCGCGCCGAAGGGTTTGAACGTCTCTCCCGGGAAGAGCATACCGCGCGGAAACGGATGCACCGTGAGCGGCTTGCGCCCGTGGTGGACTCCGCCATTCGGCGCCGGTCCCGGGGCGAAAAACACCCCATCGAAGATTTCCTCTGGGAATATTACGGCCTCCGTCCCGGCCGCCTCTACCATTGGTCCCCCGGAGCGGGGGTCATCCTCGGAGACGCCGACGAAACCGAGTTCAGCGACAAAGCGGGGTACACGGATGCCCCGGACGGCGGGCGTTGGATCGATCCGGCCTCTATTCCCGAGAAACGGCGGACCACGTTCCGCTGGATCGTCAACCTCCTGGAAAAAACACGGGACCGCCCTCCCTTCTATGGATGCCTGGGACTGCACGAATGGGCCATGGTCTACGAAATAAAAGACGTCCGTCATCCCCGGCTGCCGCTGCGGCTCTCCCACGCAGAAACCCGCCGGGTGGTCGAAACCCTGCCCATGCGCTGCAGTCACTACGATGCGTTCCGTTTTTTCAGTGAAAGTGCCCGCCACTTCAATCCCGTGACCCTGTCCCCCGACACACGCCCGGAGCAGGAACAGCCCGCCTGTCTCCATGCCAACATGGACCTCCTGAAATGGAGCCTCAAGATTCATCCCTATCTGCCCGCCGAACTCATTGCCGATGCCTTTGAACTCGCCCTGGCCGCCCGGCGCATCGATATGCGCGCCAGTCCCTATGATGTCACACCTCTCGGAGAAGAGCCCATCCGCATCGAAACCCCCGAAGGCCGTAAAGCCTATGTCGCCGCCCAGCAGGAGATCGCCACCCGCGCCGCGCCGGTCCGGGAACGTTTGATCGAATTGCTTAACGGGGTGATTCATGTGATTGATGCCGTGATTCTTCCGCCTTCGGAATAATCGCACCCCTCAAAGACAGTCAATTGCGGACAGGCTTCGGCCTGTCCGCGTTTTTTTTGCGTCAGCCCCTGGATTTCTTTTCAAGTTTAATCGCCGCCGTAAACAGTTCATCGCACTCCTCTTCAAGCACCCCGCCCACCAGATTACAGGACATCCCGCCAGTGGCGGCGTCCACAATCTCCGAGGCACGAAGCGCAATATGGCGATACCCCAGATCCCGCAGGGTCAGCACCGAACTGCCATACACCACCCGGGGGATACCGGTCCACAGAATTCCCGACATGCACATCGGGCAGGGTTCCGCCGTCACATACAGCGTGCAGTCCTCCCAGCGCACATCCCCGCCCGCGCGGCGCACCGCCTCATGGATCACCTCCAGTTCGCTGTGTGCCACCGGATTGCGGTACGAGCGGTTCACCGCCTCCGCGAGCACCTCCCCTTCCCGGCTGTCCACCAGCACCGCTCCGAACGGCCTTTGCAAATTCTGACAGGCCACCTCCATGGTCCGCCGCATATACGTTTCGTGCTCGAGGTGTTCGGGATTGGGCTCATTCATGGGACCAGAATACCCGACACTGCGGAAAAGGCCAAGAGGAAAGAACTCAAAATCCGTCCGACTCCCATCTCGGAATCAGTCCCCGGACCTTTTGGTTGAACGAAATCACCACCGGAACCCGGCTCCGAACGTTTTCCCGTTCAACCGACACCTCCCCGTGCCATTCATCCACATCCCCGTAGGACCGCCGTTTCCAGCCTTCTTTAGTCGGAATTTCCACCGTCAGGCCCATGCGGTCCGCGCGGTTCCGGACCGTTTGTTCAACCACCTCAAACTGCGCGGCAAACACCTCCGCATCGCGAGGATTCCAATTCTTCAGGTACGTCCAGCCAAAGATCCCCCCCAGAACCGCCACCAGCAACAGCACCGACGGCAAAAACGAAAAGCGTTCAAACCCGCGCGACGCCGCGCGGCCGGTGACACCTGTGGTGCCGGTTTTCTCATAGGGTTTCATGGGTTCATCTCCAGGGTCCAACAAACAGACGCCTCCGTGGGAGACGCCACCACCAGGTCAACATGCGAAAAACCCGCCCCGTCGAGTGCCCGGCGCAGCGTTCCCCGCGCCACATTCGGACAATTGCACTCCTTGCTCAAATGCGCCAAATACCCCCGCTGCAGTTCCGGACCCGCCACCGCCAGCAGCACCTCCACCGCCTGCTCATTCGACAAATGCCCCTGACGCCCCGCGATCCGCTGCTTCAACGACCACGGCCGCTGCGCCTCCTGCAACAGCACATGATCATGATTCGCCTCCAGCACCAGCACATGACAGCCCTTCAACTGTTGCTTAATCAAATGGGTCGGCAGGCCGATATCCGTCGCGAACCCGATCCTGACCTCCCTCCACCGCACCACATAGCCCACCGGATCAAACGCATCATGCGGAATGCTGTAGGGATCAAACTGCAAATCCCCGATCTCAAACGGATGCCCGTTGGTGAACACATGCCAGTGCAGATCCCGGAATTTGGGATTGCGGGCCAGCGACTCCACCGTCCCCGCATTGGCATAGAGCTTCACCCCGTATTTCCGCTGCATCACCGGCAGCGCCTGAATATGATCACTGTGCTCATGGGTCACACACACCCCGTCCACCTCCGTCAGACTTGTGCCCATGGCCTGCAGATGCGCTTCAATCCGCCGGGTGCTGATCCCCGCGTCCATAAGCACACGGGTGGTGTCGGTGGCAAGAAACGAGCAATTCCCGGTGCTTCCGCTGGCAAAAGTACAAAACGTGATCGAAGGCATGACGGGGGACATGCCCAAGCAAGACCCGCTTGGCAAGATTTTTCCGGATGGATTCCGCCAGACCGACCGGAAAACCCGCCTCTATCTCGATGAAAAATAAGCCAAAAAACGTTCCGGTAAGGCCTTCATGATAAAACAACGAACCGAATATCAGAGCACAATCGACAAGAACAACAGATAGTCAAGTCCTTCAAATCCGTTTTAGCTTGCAAAATCCAGTCACAATCATGCAAGATGAACAGAAAAATCAACCAAGAACTTGTTGGGAGAATGGAATGAACAAAGAAAACGCAACCCTAATCTTTATGCCGTTTATCTGTTTACTGATAAATGGTTGTCAGAATTTCCAGATTTCAAAGGACAAACCGATCGTGCTTACGGAAAGAACCCAAGAATTTCTGCGAACTGCTGAGGGTGAACTGGGATCGTTTCAGTTCGGTATCGTTTACTCTGCGGACAACAGACGTGGCATCGAATTCGGAAGCTTCCCATGGATTGCAGGCCTAATGTTTGAGAATCAAGTTGTTATAGATGAGCATCAAGCAAAATTGATCCTGCAATATTTTGCTCGTTCAGGATTTCTTGATGCAGCAGAACCCCATTCACAAGCCAACCGACTTGGAGGGTGGAATGCATATTTGGGAACCAGAAGTGTTGGGGCTTTCCGGCATTTGGGTTTGGATCCTGACGCCCCTCTGAAAAATGATGAGTTAATGGGGTTGCGTTCTGCGCTTCAAGATGGAGCTTTAGAAGCATGGGATAGGTTCTTGACAAGGCTAAACGAGTCAAGCGCTTCCAACAATGCGCGCTCACTGCGTTAAGCGGCATGACGCCGGTGCTACGCGCCAAGCAATTATGCTGCTTCATTGTAGAAAATGGGTTGGACATTTCTTTGAGTAGGGCGTAAGCTGCCTTCATGAACCTGATTGAGGTCAAGCCGAAAGCACACTATCGCCTTTTCGTCCGATACGACGATGGCGCATCCGGGATTGTGGATGTATCCGGTTATGCCGGACGGGGTGTTTTTGCGGCGTGGTTGGAGCCCGGTGTCTTTGAACAGGTCTTTCTTGCGGAGGCTGGACATCCGGAATGGCCAGGAGGCATCGACCTTTGTCCGGATGCGTTATACATGCGACTCACAGGCAAACGACCGGAAGAGGTCTTTCCATCCCTGAAGAATCTACCCGCCCATGCCTGAGATTTCACGTTTTTACGGCATCGTGATCCAAATGTATTTCGATGATCACCCACCTCCGCATTTTCACGCAATATATGCCGGAAGCAAGGCGGTGATTGACATCGAGACACTAGCAATCATTAAAGGTGAACTTCCTCCAAGAGCCAGAGGACTTATCATCGAATGGGCATCCATCCATCAAGATGAGTTACGGGAGGCGTTCCACAAGGCCGAGGCTTTTGAAACACCCGGACAGATCCCGCCACTGGGTTGAAAGTGGACTCGATCCCAACAATACAAATCCAGCGAATTCGCCAAGCCTCATCGCTGATTTGAGACGTTCCGGCGGACACGCTTCGCGTCTCCGCCGGAATTATGGCGATCGAGTAGGAGATCCCCCCGAAGGGGGATCGTCCTCTCACAGAACCGTGCGTACGGGTCCGTACACGGCTCCTCA
>PXDP01000241.1 GCA_003565035.1 PVC group bacterium
GGAAATATGGTCTTAAACTATATGCATTTCTCTGGGTATTTGCAAGAGCATTGGAAACGTGACTGCGCCCGGGGCGCATCCGATAAATTTCTTTGGATGGTATTTTCAGGAATTCACGTTATGTAAAGCCTATGGCAAATCAAAACGAGTTTTTGCCCGATGAATCGGACGTGAATTTGGAGGTGCGGGACCGCTCCTTCAAATACTACATCTTTGACTGGGATAACAATATCCTGCACATGCCGACGAAGATTCATCTGGAACATAAAACCGCCGACGGCTGCTGGGAACCGCTGGCGGTGACCACGTCGTTTTACTCCGTGGTGCGAAATGACCGCGAGCACTACCGTCCGCCGCAGGGGGACTGGGAGCTGGCCTTCCGCGAATTCCGGGATTTCGCCAATGATCCGGAGAGTCAGTTTTTGAAAGACACCAAAGCGGCACTGGCGCCGGTGATCGGGGGCCGGGAGGAGGGCGGTCCGAGTTTTCATCAGTTCCGCAAAGCGCTGGTGGAGGGTCGGCTGTTTGCGATTGTGACGGCGCGCGGGCACAAATCGGAAACCATCCGCGCGGGGGTGACCTACTTTATCGAGCAGGTGCTCAGTGAAGCGGAGCGGCGGGAAATGATGCGCAATTTGCGGGGATACCGGGCGGTGTATGAGCCGGATGAGGGGTGGCTTTCGGATGAGGCGGTGATGAACCTGTACCTGGATTTGAACCGCTATCATGCGGTTACCAGTCCGGAATTCCGGGCCTGGATGGGCGTGAATGCGCCCGGGGTGGACATTCAGGAGGAGGCGAAGCAATTCGCGATCAAAGACTTCCTGGACCATATCATCCGCATCTGCCGGAAAAGCGGGGTGGACAAGCCGGTCAGTGTCGGGTTTTCCGATGATGACCCGCGCAATGTCCGGGCGGTGGAGCAGTTTATTGAACAGGAACTGCACCGGGCTTTTCCGCACGTGAAGTTTGTGGTATACGACACCTCGGACCCGGAAGTGCCGGATGGCCGGAAGATTGTCGTGACCGGGCAGCTGGAACTGAATTTTAACGGATAAACGAAAGAAAAATGAATGAGCCGGATTATAAATGTGCAGCACGATCACCCGGAGGCCTCCCGTTTGCCGGAGGTGAGGGTGGAAGAGGATTTGACGGTGGTGATTTTCGGGGGGACCGGGGATTTGACCCGGCGGAAACTGTTGCCGGCCCTGTATGCGCTTGCCGAAGAGCGGCGGATGCCGGAGCGTTTCCGGGTGGTGGGCTGCGGGCGGCGGGACTATACCGATGAGAGCTTCCGGGAGGAAATGCGGGAGGAAATCCTGCGCTTCCGGCGGGAAGAGGGCCCGGAGGATGCGCTGGATGCTTTTGTGGAGCGCATTGAGTATTTTAAAGGGGAACTGGATGATGCGGAGGGGTACAGCCGTCTGCACCAGCGCCTGAGCGATGCGGACCACTATCCCGCCAACCGGGTGTTTTATTTGAGCACCGCCCCGAATTTCTTTGAGCCGGTGACCCGTCACTTGAAAGAATCCGGGCTGATTTATGCGGCTTCCGACGAGGCCTGGAGCCGGGTGGTGATTGAGAAGCCCTTTGGGCATGATCTGGAGAGCGCGCTTTCGCTGAACCGGGAAATTCTGCGCCTGCTGGATGAATCGCAGGTGTACCGCATCGATCACTATCTGGGCAAAGAGACGGTGCAGAATATTCTCTCGTTCCGCTTTGCAAACACGATCTTCGAGCCGGTGTTCAACAACCGCTTTGTGGATCATATTCAGGTGACCGCCAGTGAAACGGTGGGCATGGAATCGGGGCGGGGCGCCTATTTTGACCAGGCGGGCTCCCTGCGGGACATGATGCAGAATCATTTAACCCAGCTGCTGTGTCTGGTGACCATGGAGCCGCCCAGCGGGCTGGCTTCCGACGCGGTGCGCAATGAAAAAGTCAAAGTGCTCCAGAGCCTTCGTGTGCCGACGGCCGAGGATGTGCGCAAGAACATGGTGCGCGCGCAGTATGCCGCCGGGCAGGTGAAAAATAAAAAAGTCCCCGCCTACGTGGACGAGGACCGGGTCCCCGGCGATTCGCGCACGGAGACTTACGTGGCCGCAAAATTCTATCTGGATAATTGGCGGTGGTCCGGGGTGCCGATGCTGCTGCGGACCGGAAAACGCATGGCCAAAAAGCAGACCAGCATCACCGTGCAGTTCAAAAAACCGCCTATGCAGCTCTTTCGCACCGTGCAGTGCGAAAATGACATCTGCGATCTGACCGAAACCCAGCCCAACATGCTGACCTTCCGGATTCAGCCGGACGAGGGAATTTCCCTGCATTTTGCCACCAAACGGCCCTCCATGCATATGGTGGTGGAGGATTCGGAGCTGGATTTCCGCTATGATGAAAATTATCAGGGAACCCTGCCCGAAGCCTACGAACGTCTTTTGATGGATGTGATGCGCGGGGATGCCACCCTGTTCACACGGTCCGACGAGGTGGAAGCCGCCTGGCGCATTATGGATCCGGTGCTGAGGGCGTGGAAAGAACGGGATGATTACATTCCGCTGCACTTCTATGCCCCCGGGACTTGGGGGCCGCTGGCGGCGGACGAGCTGTTCGACCGTGAAGTCGACCAGTGGCGGAATGAGTAAACGGTCAAAATATATCGTTTCCCAATCTTGATCTTGACATAATTGATGCGGTGATGCGATGATGTGCTGATGAGAACTACACTGTCAATTGATGATGATCTTATTCCGGCGGTAAAAAGTCTGGCCTCCACTCAAAACGTAAGTTTTGGATCCGCTGTTTCATCGCTCATCCGCGCAGGTTTAAACATGAAGTCTGCCGGAACGTATCCAAACAGCACCGAGGATGATTTCCCTACGTTCCATGTTCGTGAAAACGCCAAAATTATCACACTGGAAGACGTGAAGAGGTTGGAAGAGGACATATGACTCAGAATCTGTTGGATATTAACTTTCTGTTGGCGATGGCCTGGCCGAATCATGTGCACCATAGTCTTGCCAGAACTTGGTTTCATGAAAATAAGCATAAGGGATGGGCAACCTGTCCCATTACCCAAATGGGTTTTGTCCGAATCTCCTCCAATCCATCTTTTTCAACTGAGTCGGTTTCTGTCAGTCAGGCCTCAGTGCATCTCAAAGCAATTACAACGCATCGTGAACATCATTTTTGGCAGGATGAGTTGCCATTCATCCATGAAATCCTTTCTTGTTTATTTGTTATGGGGCACCGACAGGTTACGGATGCGTATCTCTTGTCTTTGGCCGTTCATTATGACGGCTGCCTGATTACCCTGGACCAGGGGATTTCGAATCTGCTCCCACATAATAGTTCATGGTCTAAACATCTGGTTGTTGTTAAAGCGGGTTAATCCGAATGTTCAGATCCTTTTGCTCCCGCATATGACACGTTTTCGGGAGGAAGGATTTGCAACCGGCGGGTTTTTCGATATAGACTTTCGCTCTTTCATTCCGTTTCCGAGGAAAACTCTTATGGCCAAAACACTTTTTGAAAAAATTTGGGACCGTCATTTGGTCCGGGATCTGCCGGACGGCACGTCGTTATTGTATATCGACCGGCACCTGGTGCACGAGGTGACCAGTCCCCAGGCGTTTGAAGGGCTGCGGCTGACCGGCCGGAACGTCCGGCATCCCGAGCTGACCTTTTCCACCATGGACCACAACGTCCCCACCGACGAAAACCGTCTGAACATTCAGGATCCTATTTCCGCCGCTCAGGTGGAGGCGCTGGAGAAGAACTGCGCTGATTTCGGGATTAACCTCTATGGCATCGGTGACAGCCGCCAGGGCATCGTGCACGTGATCGGCCCGGAGCTGGGCATCACGCTGCCGGGTTTGACGATGGTTTGCGGCGATTCGCACACCTCCACCCACGGTGCGTTCGGTGCGCTGGCTTTCGGGATCGGCACCTCCGAAGTGGAGCATGTGCTGGCCACGCAGACCCTGCGCCAGAAAAAAGCCCGCACCTTCAAGGTTGAATACACCGGAAAACTCTCCCCGCATGTACATTCCAAAGACATGGTGCTCAAACTCATCGGCATGATCGGCACCGCCGGCGGCACCGGATCGGTGTTTGAATTCTGCGGTGAGGCGGTTCGCAGTCTGTCCATGGAAGCGCGGATGACCATTTGCAACATGTCCATCGAAGGCGGCGCCCGCGCGGGCCTGATTGCCCCGGACGAGACCACCTTCGAATATATCACCGCGAAAGACCGTCCCTTTGCCCCCAAAGGCGCGGAGCTGGAGCGGGCTCTGGCACAGTGGCGCAGTCTGCCGAGCGATCCGGATGCGGTGTTTGACCGCACGCTGACCATCGATGCCTCCAAAATTGCGCCGCAGGTGACCTGGGGAACCAGTCCCGGCATGGTGATTGATGTGGATCAGCCCGTTCCCGGCCTCAACGATGTGGCCGGCTACAGTCCCGCCGATGTCCGCAAGGCTCTGGATTACATGGGGCTGGAATCCGGTCAGAAGATGACCGACATCCGTCCGGACACGATTTTCATTGGCAGTTGCACCAACTCGCGGATCGAAGATCTGCGCCGTGCCGCCGCGATTTTGAAGGGTCGGAAAAAAGCGGATTCCATCAAACTGCTGGTGGTTCCCGGATCGCATCAGGTCCGTCTGCAAGCCGAAGCCGAAGGCCTGGACAAGGTCTTTAAAGACGCCGGCGCGGAATGGCGCTGGGCGGGCTGCAGTATGTGCCTGGCCATGAATCCCGACAAACTGGCACCGCAGGAGCGCTGTGCTTCAACCTCGAACCGAAATTTTGAAGGACGCCAGGGGGCGGGAGGCCGCACCCACCTGGTCAGCCCGGAAATGGCCGCCGCCGCCGCGGTGGAAGGTCATTTTGTGGATATTCGCACCTGGAACGGAGGAAACTGATTATGGACGCCTTTACAACACACCGTGGAATCGTCGCCCCGCTGGACCGGGCCAATGTCGACACCGACCAGATCATCCCGAAACAATTCCTGAAGTCGATCAAACGCACCGGATTCGGTCCGAGCGCCTTTTTTGACTGGCGGTATCAGATCGACGGCACGCCCAATCCGGAGTTTGAACTCAACAAACCCCGGTATGCGGAGCGGTCGATTCTGCTGACCCGCAACAACTTCGGGTGCGGCTCCAGCCGCGAGCACGCCGTCTGGGCGCTGGCCCAGGACGGATACCGCGCGATTGTCGCCCCGTTCCGCGGCGAAGGCGATGACCACATCCCCGGCTTTGCGGACATCTTCAAAAACAACTGCTCCAAAAACGGCGTGGTGACCATTGAGCTGTCGGAAGCGGCCGTTGAGGAGATTTTCCAGGCGGTTTTTGCGGAGGAAGGCCTGGAGGCCACCGTCAATCTGGAGGATCAGAAACTGATCCTTCACAAGGCCTCCGGCGACATGGTCTACAGCTTCGAATATGATGACAGCGTCAAGAACAAGCTGGTTAATGGACTCGACGACATCGAAGAATCCCTGCAATACATGGACGACATCAAATCCTTTGAGCAAACGCACGACACCTGGATGCTTTCCTGATATCCGGTGGTTACCCTGTCCCCTCAGTCGCTCATTTCTGTGAAGGAAAAAATATTTTCCAGCGTTGAATTTTGAAACGCCTCCGCATAGGGGATGTGTTACACCCTTACAGGAGAGTTTCATGCAATGGTTTTATGTTGAGAATGATGCACAGGCGGGTCCGGTTACGGATGCGGAATTTGCGCAATTGCAGGCACAGGGCCTGATTCAGGAGCGGACCCTGGTGTATTGTCAGGGCATGGCGGACTGGATGCCCCTTGCGGACGCGCGGTCGCAGGGCTTTTGGACCCCGCCGGAAACCGTTGCGGCCCCGGCACCCGACGCCGCCCCCGCGTCCACGAACCCCCTGGCCGGTGCCGGCCTGAAACCCAAGCTCGCAAATTCCGAGGGCATGATCGCCTGTCCTTCCTGCGGCGCGCGGGTGTGGGATAACGAACTCATCCCCATGGGCGACCGCTTTGTCTGCGTGAATTGCCGGGATGTCACCCTCCAGAAAATCCGCGAGGGCGTAAACCCTCTGGGCTCGAACCTGCGCTACGCCGGTTTCGGGATTCGCTGGTTGGGGTTATTTATTGACGGGATTATTGCTCAGATTTATTCCGCGATTCTGAGCGTTTTCTTCGGTCTGAGCATCGTGAACCCGGTTTTGGACTCGATGGAAACCCCTTTGTTGGTTGTGTACATGGTTCTGTCCATTGGTGTGCCGCTGTTGTACCCGGTTTTCTTCATCGGGCACTCACGTTTTCAGGCCACCCCGGGGATGATGGCGGTTAAAATCAAAGCGGTTCGTCCGGATGGATCACGCATTACCTATTTGCGTTCTCTGGGCCGCGAGTTGGCCTCGTACATCAGTCTGGCGCTGATGGGAATTGGCTTTTTTATGATGCTCTGGGATCCGGAAAACCGGACCCTGCATGACCGGATGGCGGACACCCGGGTGATTTATCGATGAGTCTTCCGGAGATTGCCTGCCCGGTCTGCCGCCGGATGAAATTCCAACTGGCACATGCCGGGCCGGGCGAGCAGGTCTGCCCCTGCTCCAAAAAAAAGCGGATTCACTTTCACCGCTTCCCTGCCTATGAGCGGGAGAGTGTTTTACCCTCCGCCGCAGAGACGGGCTTTGTGGAGGGCGAATCCACCTGTTTTCATCATCCGGACCGCAAAGCGGTGGCCGCCTGTGCGGACTGCGGAATTTTTGTCTGTTCGCTCTGCGTGGTGGAGGAAAAAGGCGACAAAATCTGTCTGTCCTGCTTTACGAAACGTCAGCAGAACGCGCTCAAAGCGGACAGCTCCAAAACCGGCGCCAAGCGCATGGTGTACGACAATTTGGCTCTGATGCTGGCGATTATTCCGGTGTTGTTTTTCTGGGCCTCCATCGTCACCGCCCCGGCGGCGCTGTTTGTGGTGATCCGCTACTGGAACCGGCACCCGTGCAGCATTGTGCCGCGGACGCGCTTCCGCTTCATCCTTGCGGCGCTGCTGGCCCTGGCACAGCTCGCCGGCTGGGCGTTCTTCTTTATCGCGATTCTGGAGAACACGATATGAGCGCCTACCGGAAACTTGTCACCGGCTCCGGTGCGGGCTCCCGCACCTATCTTTACCGAGGCAGTGATCACCTGCTGCTGGTGGAAGGCTCCTATCTGGAGGAGTACCGCCGCTTTTTCTATCCGGATATCCAGGCCGCACTCTGGGTGCCGAACCGGCTGTATCCCTGGGCGCTCGGCTTTCTCGCCGCCGTGCTCGTTGCCGGCGGAATCGCCCTCTACCTGGTGCCCTTCCTCGTGGCCGCCTGGTTGATGTTTGTGCCTGCCGCTCTGATTTTTGTGCGCCTGGCCTACGTGCTCGCGCGGGGAGGGTACTGCACCTTCTATCTGCACACCGCCGCACAGTACACCCGCATCCGCGGCATCAGCACCGTCAGCAAAGCCCGGAAAATCACCGGTCTGATCGAAACCATGACCCCGCCGCCCGCCGCCGCGCCGCCGCCCACCGATATGTCATCATGACCCCGCCCGTTCCCGAAACCGTCGCCCGCGCCCGCTGCCGCAATCATGCGGACCGCGAAGCGGTGGCCCGCTGTCCGGAATGCGGTCACTACTTCTGCCGCGAGTGCATCGTGGAACACGAAGGGCGGATGATCTGCAAGGAGTGCCTGGCCAAGCTGCTGGCGCAAGCCCCGGAGCGCAAAAGCAGAAAGCTCCTCCGCCGCGCGGTGCTGTGGGGAATGGCAATGCTGTCGTTTTTACTCGCCTGGTCCTTTTTTCTGCTGCTGGGCCGGGTCATGATTCTGCTTCAGGATCTGCGCAGGGGACTGGGCGGATGAAACAGAAAAGCAAAAACACCCGGGATTCCGCTTTTGTGCCCCTGCTGGAGGAGGCGGTCAGCCTGCTCGCCTCGCTGCCGGCCTCCGCCTGGATCGGCTACCTGCTCGGTGTGCTCCCCTTTGGCGTGGCCCTGCTCGCTTTCTGCACGGTGATGTGGGAAAGCACCCTCGCGCCCCGCCAGCTCGGCGCGGGTGCCCTCGGCGTGGCCCTCGCATTTGTGTGGATGAAACTCCGCCAGACCGCCTTCGCCACCGCCATGCTGGCCCAAATCAATCCCGAAACCGCCCGCGAAACCCGCGACAGGTTCCGCCGCATTCTCCGCCGACAGCTTCTCCTCCAGCCCCTCGGCCTCTTTGTGCTGCCGCTGAGCCGTCTGGTCACCCTCCTGCATCCCTTCACCTTCACCTTTTTTCAGAACCTCACCGTCTGCGAAGCGCTCGGACCGGGCGAGGCGGGATCGGTTCCCGAACGCGCGATGAACTACGCGGGCCGCAATCCCCGGCAACTGTCGATGTATGTGCTCGCGGGTCAGAGCGGCCTGTATCTGATGGTTCTGCTCAACTGGCTGATGGTCCTGGTGATTGTTCCCCATCTCTGGTTCAGCTTCACCGGCGTGGAAAATCCCTTCGTGCGCAGCGGATACGCCTTCCTGCACGTCAGCTTCTGGATGAGTGCCCTCATCCTCACCAGCCTCACCCTTGATCCGCTCAACAAAGCCTTCTATCTCCTCCGCAGCTACCGGCTGGCCGCCGAAAAAACCGGCATGGATCTGCGCGACCGCACCCGCGCCCTCTCCGCCGGGCTGACCCGCCTGCTGCTGCTGGGCGTCCTGCTCGCGGGCCTCATTCCCGCACCCGTGCAGGCCGCCCCGGAGGCCGAGGCCCTGCGCAACACCATCGAAGAAGTCTCCCAACAGCGGAAATTTCTCTGGCGGGCTCCGCCGGAAACCGTGGCCCCCGACTTTCGCGAACAGGGGCCCTTCACCCGGGCACTGCTCGACGGGCTGGAATGGCTGGGGGACCGACTTCTGGATGTGATCGACTGGATCGAGGAACACTGGCGCCGTTTCTTCCCTGAACGGGAGCGCGACTTCACCCAATCCACCGCCTGGCTGGGCGGTCTGCAGAACGCCGCCGAAGGCCTGCTGATTCTCCTGGCGGTCATTCTTGCGGTGGTGCTGATCGCCCTGATCACCCGGGCGCTCGTCAGACGGCGCAAAGCCCGGCAGGCGGTCGCCGCGCCCGCCCCGGATCCCGGTGTGCCCGATTTGACCCGTGAAGAAGTGCTGGCCACCGAACAGACCGCCGACGAATGGCTGCGTATGGTCCGCGATCTGATGGCCAAAGGCGAAACCCGGCTGGCCCTGCGCGCCCTCTTCCTCGCCTATCTCGCCCGGCTGGCCGACCGCAACCTGCTGGTCATCACCCGCTACAAATCCAACCGCGATTACGAAAGCGAACTCACCCGCCGCTCCCACGCCGCCCCCGGCACGCTGCCCGTCTATCGGGAGCTTCGGCGCGCCTTCGAAGCGGTCTGGTACGGCGACTATCCGGCCGACCCCCCGGCGCTGGAGCTTTTTTTGTCACAAGTTTCTGAACTGGGAGTGTCTGAGGGATGAGCATGCAAACAAAATACATGAACTCCAGCGAGCCTGCGGGCAGGTGGTTTTGTGATTTGCGGAGTGCGGAGCGCGGAATGGAGGACCGCATATGAGCAGGAACCGCCTGGCCGCGCGTTTCGCGGTGCTGCTGATCCTCGCGGCCTTTGCGGCCGGCGTGTACGGCGTGTTCGGACTCCAGTTCCGCGGCGGCATGACCTATCCGCCCGGCTCCACCCTCCGCGCCGATCCGCGCGGCGCGATGATCCTCTTCGAAAGCCTCGAGGCCTCGCCCGGCCTCCGCGCCCGGCGCCTGCTCGATCCCCTCCACCGTCTCGACACCGACCCCGGAGAGGTCACCCTGGTGGTGCTCAACGCCAACCGCCGCCTGGTCCGCTACAAACCGCTGGTGGAATTTGTCGAAGCCGGCGGCCGCGTCGTCTTTCAGCCCCGAGCGGAACGCGAACCGCGCAGCCGCAGACAGACCGATGAAGAAGAGGACGAAGACGAAGAGGAGGACCGGGAGCGCGCCGCGCGGTTCATAGACCTCGACGACGAGGAAAAACTCATCGTCCGCGACCGCTCGCTGTACCCGTACCTGCTCGTCCGTCCCCGCCGCGTTGAAACCGACAGCATGGCCGACCGGGTTCAGGCCGGTCCCAATGCGCCCGCGCGGGTCACCTGGTCCGGGGGACGCGTCTTTTCCGCCGGCGGGGACCGGGACGATGTGCGCGTGCTGTATGCGGTGCGGGAAGGCGCGGTCGCTCTCGGCCTGAAGGAGGGGGAAGGGGAGTGGCTGCTGCTCTCCGATCAGACACCCCTGCTCAATCAGGAAATGTTCACCGGCCCCCAGACCGAATGGCTGCTCTGGGCCCTCGGCGGCCGCGAATCCGTGGTCTTCTGGGAATATCCCATGGGCATCCAACAGCCCCGGGGCATCATGACCCTCATCCGTCAGTACCGGCTCACCCCCTTTCTCGGCATCCTCATCCTCATCTTCCTCCTCTGGGTCTGGCGGGGCGCCCTGCCGCTGTTGCCGGTGCTGCCGGAGGAGGACGAACCCGAGCGCGGCGCCCAGAGCCGGCTCGACGGACTGCGCGATCTGCTCAAACGCTACGTCCCCGCCGAATCCATTTTGTCCCGCTGCCTCGAAGAATGGCGGGCGGACCTGCCCCGCACCGCCCTCCATCACAA
>PXDP01000137.1 GCA_003565035.1 PVC group bacterium
GGGAGGCGGCCCTGCGGCTGGGGATGGCGGACGAGGTGTTTGCGGATCCGGCGGAGGCGGTGCGGGGGGCGGATTTGGTGATTGTGTGCGTGCCGGTCTGTACGATTCCGACGCTGGTGGCGGCCGCGAAACCGGGGCTGAAACCAGGCGCGGTGGTCACGGATGTTGGCAGCACCAAAGCTTGGCTTGCCAAAGAGGTGCGTGCGGTTCTGGCGGATTCGGGCGCGGTGTTTGTGGGGAGTCATCCCATGTGCGGCAGCGAAAAAACGGGGCTGAATGCCGCCACAGCGGACTTGTACCGCAGCGCGGTGTGCGTGGTGTGCTCGGACACCCACAGCCGTTCCGAGGCCTGGAAAGTGACACACTTCTGGAGTGGACTCGGGGGCCGGGTGGTGGAGATGGATGCCACGTGGCACGATCAGCTCGCCGCCACCACCAGTCATGTGCCGCATCTGGCCGCCACGGCCCTGGTGTTGGCCTCGGCAGGCGAGGTGACCGAACTGCGGGATTTGGTGGGCAAAGGCTTCAGGGACACAACCCGGGTGGCGGCGGGTTCGCCGGAGGTATGGCGGGATATTGTGCAAAGCAACGCCCTCCAGGTTTTGGGAGGATTGAAGCGGGTTCGTGACAGCGTTGAGGATATGATTTCCGCGATGGAGTCCAACGATTACGCGGAGATGGAGGCCTTGCTGCAGCGCGGTGCGGAACGGCGCAGGGCTTTGTGTACTCCGCCGGAGGCCAAACGCTCGGTCGCACAGGCGCGGGTGGTGGCGATTGACGGACCTTCGGCCTCGGGAAAATCCACGGTGGCGCGCGGGGTGGCCCGGGCGATGGGAGCCCTGTATGTGGATTCGGGATCGATGTACCGGGGCATGACCTGGAAAGTGTTGCGCTGCGGAGCGGATCCGGAGAATGAGGACCAGGTGCGGGACGTGATGCGGGAATCGACCTGGAGTTTTGAAACCGTGGACGGCGCAGTACGCTTCACGATCGACGGAGAAGATCCCGGCGAGGAAATCCGGGGCGAGGCGGTGCGTGACACGGTCAGCTATGTGGCCCGGATCCCCGAAGTGCGCAGCTTCATTGTGGACCGGATCCGCGGCATGCGCGGTATGGGCCGGCTGGTGGTGGAAGGCCGCGATATTGGCACCGTGGTGTTTCCGGACACTCCGTACAAATTTTATCTGGATGCGGACCCCGCAGAACGGGCCCGGCGCCGAAATGCCGAACTCATTGCCACCGAAAGCGGCACCTCGGTGGAGGCGGTATTGAAAAATCTGAAACTGCGGGACCACATCGACAGCACCCGCAAAACCGCGCCGCTGCAGGTCGCCCCGGGGGCGGTGGTTGTGGACACCACGCATCTGACCCTGGAGCAGGTGGTGGAGCAGATTTTACAGCATATTCACGCCTGAAGCTGCCGACGGAAGTCTGTGGGACACAGCTCCGATTCAAAATGAAGGTGTATTTCATCAGTGCCGCACGTCATTCGGATGTCCTGAGTATAGCCGGGAGGCCGAAACCAAAGCGTGCCATCCGTACTGAGCAAAGCGGGAACTTTTGGTGCACATTGATAGGTCAAATAAGGGATTTCCTCCTGGAGTTCAACGGTCAGAGTCCCATAGCCCGGATTTAAAAAGTGACCCTCCGGCAAGCGTATTCCTGATGCGGCTTTTTTTTCCGGTCTCTCTGGCGGCTGTTTCGGAAAACTGAGTTGATCCACACATTTCAGCCGTGTCCGGGATTCAAGATCCAGCACCTGGAGTGCGGTGACGACTCCGGAGGCGTTGGACAGATACACACCGCCTTGTTTTCGTTCCGGATAGAGCACAAAAAGGCTGCTGTAGCCGCTGCACTGACCGCTGTGCCACACGCGAAGTTCACCCTGGAGTCGTTCGATTCTCCAACCCAGTCCATAGTCCAGGGGACCCATTCCTTTCAATGGACGTTCCCCGGGCACAGTATTCCTTGCGCGCCAGCGGTCATCGTTAGGCGGGAGGGTCAGTAAGTACTGCCCCCAGCGCACCAAGTCATCGGCGGTGGAGATCATTTCGCTGGCGGGCGCAATGAGGTGATTGGTTTTGGCGTAAAAAAATGGGATAGGTTTACCGAAGAGATTATGCGGCTGGGCCAGTCCGTCACTGTCCGCAGCCCAGCTTTCGGTAAGAAAGCCGGTTTGCGTCATCCCGAGCGGGGTGAGAATTCGCTCCTGGACATTTTGTTCCCAGGTTTTGTCAGTCAGGATTTCGACAACGTATCCAAGAACCGCGTAGAGAATATTCGAGTAGCGGTGGGCTTGCCGGTGCGGCTCCAGAGGCTGAAGATGGGGAAGACGCTGATGGATGAAGGTTTTGCGGTCAACATCGCTGTATACCCAGGCCCAAGTGTGAGGAGGCAGACCTGAATAGTGGCAGAGGGCATCTTCGAGGGTCATCCCGCAGGATGCGGCTGGATCGGCCAGAGCAAAGCCTGGCAGGATGTGGGCTATCGGTGTTTGAAGGGAAAGATTAGTTTCCCGCAGCACTTCGAGAAGGAGATGCGCGGTGAATGTTTTGGTGAGCGATGCAATTGGAAAGCGGGTATTGGGCATCACCGGAGAGCCGCCGGTTTTCTGACCGCCCCAAACGTCCGAAGAAGCCGATACGGGATCAAAATAACCGGCAACACCGCCGGGCCGGGGGAGACGGGGGCGCAGGGCGGTTGGGATCATTGGAACATCAGCGGGGCTGCATTGAGGCGGGGAAGGGTCCCGGCTTTGACTTCAAATACATGCTGGGCCGTTTTCGGACCGCGGATTATTTTTCCCGGGGGGATCTCCCGTCTGACCTCGACAACCACGCCCTGCGCATCGAGCCAGACCACATCCAGCTTGAAGCGCATGCCGAAACTGTGAAGGTCCCGGCAGCGGGGGAAAAGAAATCCTGCGCCGCAGGAGGCCGGCACCGCTTTGCGGAACATCAGTCCGATTCCGCGCTCGAAGAGGCCCCGGGCAATCCGAATCTGTTCAATCCGGCACTGGCCATCCTGCCAGATAGAGACGAGGGGAACCTTGGGGAAAGTCATTCGGGTGCGCCGGGTTCAGGATCCGCCTCCGACCCGGCGCGGTCCTCCGGTTCCGCCGCCTTCTGTTTGTCGGCTTCCCGATAGCTTTCGAGCACCAAACGGGACAGCTCGCCGTCGGGATCAGCGGTCATCGGTTCGGTGATCGTGAAGTCCTGCTTTCCGGTGTGCTTGAGAATCAGCCGCAGACCGTAGGGAAAGTCTTTAAACAGCCGGTCGCAGATGGTGTGCACGGTACGGCCTTCCGATTCCGCCAGTGCCACGACGGCCTCTGCGGCGGCGGGATCAAAGCGGAGATCGATGCCGTGCTGATCGTGAAAGCGTTTGGCAAATTCGGCGGTTTCCTGAATAAACAGACCCCGCTGAGCATGACGGTTTTTCTCCAGAAGCTCGGCGAGCGGCCCCACGGGGGTGTCGATCATCGCCTCCGTGATTTCCAATTCCTTGACGACGGTGGAAGGAAGTTCGAATTTATATTCCCGCAGCGCTTTTTCGAGAATGGTCATCAGCGCGCGGGCGCCGGTTTTTTCGTCGGCGGCGCGGCGGGCCACGGCGCGGAGGGCTTCCGGGGTAAAGCGGGCCTGGATTCCGTAGCCTTCAAAATCCTCCATGTATTTGCAGAGAATGTTTTCTTCGGCCTGTTCGAGAATCTGCACCAGATCGTCCTCCTCCAGCGCATCAAAGGCGACGCGGACGGGCAGGCGTCCGATGAATTCGGGTTCAAAGCCGAATTTTACAAAATCCTGGGTCTCGGCGTGTTTCAGCAATTCGGCTTCGGTAGCCTCGTCCTTGGCCTCAAACCCGGTGCCGAAGCCAATCACATTGGTATTCATCCGCTTTTTGATCAGTTCAGGCAGGGGGGTGAACGCCCCGCTAACGATAAACAAAATGTGACGGGTACTCAGAGAGCGTTTGCCGGGCTTTCCGCCACGCTGCATGTCCATCATCGCCTGCATCTGGCCCATAATATCGGTTTGACTGACCAGATTTACATCGGTTTCCTCCATCAGTTTCAGGAGGTTAATCTGCACGCCGCGACCGGACACATCCTTGCCGCCGGCGTGTCCGGCGGCGGCGATCTTATCGATTTCATCGATATAGATCATTCCATACTGGGCCAGTTCGGTGTCTCCATCCGCCGCTTTTACGAGGTCGCGGACCATGTCATCCACGTCATAGCCGACGTAACCGGTTTCGGAGAATTTGGTGGCATCGGCTTTGACAAAAGGCACGCCGATCAGCCGGGCCAGGGTGCGCATGAGATAGGTTTTCCCGACCCCGGTGGGTCCGAGCAGGATCACGTTCTGTTTGGCGTAGGGGCGGTCGGTGGCTTCAGGCTGTTCCAGGCAGCGTCGGACATGATTATAGTGATCGCAAACGGCCACGGCCATGGCCCGCTTGGCTTCATCCTGGCGGATGACAAAGCGGTCGAGGTAGTCTTTAACATCCCGGGGCTTGAGATGAAAACGGCGGATGGCCTCCAGCACCGAGTCCCGGTCATCAGCCTCCTCCTCTTTGGCGGGCGGGGGAGGGGGCTTCGCGCCGGGATCGGTGAAAAACTCGGCCTGGCCGGGCATCACCGTGAAATTTGCGTTGCGGAACATGTCCTGCAACTGACGTTGCAACTGTTCAAAAGGATTTTCGTTATTACCGGGAGATTCTTCGTTTTCTGACATCATGATGTATCCTTACGCGTTCCAGCGAATTCATCAAGCCTGACATCGACACCCATACCACGTTACGTTCGTTTCACGCCATTTGGCGGGATTTTTCTTGAAATGCTTCATGAGCCCGCTAGCTGTAGTCCATACGTTTAAGATTCATTGTTTTGCATTCTGATCGGATTAGTCATGAAAATTATTTATTCTGTCTTGTTGTACGCGGCCGTGAGTGTTTCAGTGGCAGGGCCTTCGGCCCAGCCGGCCTGGATCGCGGTGGAGCTTGTATGGGAGCGGGAAGGCGAAACCGTTCGGACGGAGGGGCATCTGCATGTTGAACGTCTGCCGGTTGAGCGGGAACGGACCGGAAATTTCCACATCAGTCAACTGGTGCCGTTGGTAGACGGCGATATCCGGGTGATCCGAGCACCCGCCGGAGCGGAGTTTCCGCATGTGCTGGTGGACTATCAGGGGGAGCATCCGTTCCGGTGGACGGTGGACGGGATTCCCCTGAAGACCCGGGCCGGTTCTGCACCGGAACCCGGCGCCCAGGCCGAAATATCGGAGGATCTTTTGGAGCCGGCGCCTTTGCCGACCCTGGACGAGGCACCGGAGGAGGCTCCTTTTTATCTGGAGATCAGCGGAACGCCCCCGCTCCCGGTTATTCCATGGAGCACTGTGCAGGAAATCCGGTTCATGACACGGGCGGAAGGCGGATTCCGGCGGCAGGAATATGGGGGGCGCTTTGTTCAGTACAGCCGCGGGGCCCGGGGCGATAATGGAACCGTGCGTCCAGTTGCGGCGACGTTTTTCGGAGGGGAGGGGGATGAACGCTTCACCCGGGGAGGATTCCTGCCAGGCGGCCGAATTTTCGCAGGGGGCACCTTCGCCGGGGACGCGTTTGAGGCGGCCTCAGAAATTAAGGTCCTTTTTGACGATACCCGGCTGGAGGACTTTCCCTCGCTGGAAGAGACGGACCGCCGAGGCCGGACCCGCAGGGTCACACCCGCCAACACCCCTTTGTTTGCGGTTTTTTCCCCGGACCTCTCCCGCCTGGAGCGCGTGTTCCGCTTTCCCTGGGGCGCGGGCACGCTGCAAACGCTGGTCGCGGATGATGAGGCGGAAAGCCTCTATTTAGTGCTTCAGACCGGGGCAGCGGGTGAGCACCTGACAGATCAGCTCCGTATCGCCCACACGGTGGAAAACGAGGAACACGTCCGCCGGGAAACAGAACGGGCGGCCTCCCGCAACCGGGAAGCCCGGTTGGCAAACGACTCCCTGGTCCTCCGTTTGAACCCCGACAGCGGAGAGGTGGACTGGGCGGTGCGCTTCAAACACGGGTGGCTGGAACTGGCCCTGATGCCGGAAGGCCATATGATGGTGCGAAGGGGGCAGGATCTTTTCCGCCTGTCCAGGGAGGACGGCCGGGTTCTGGATCAACAGACCGTAAATATCGGCAGCAATCACACCGGCATGGTGATTCATCCGCGGGACGGCAGTTTGTTTTTTGGCGGTGAATATCACAGCCACACCGGTTTGGAGCCTTGGCGCTGTCCGTACATGCGCAAATTCACAGCGGACGGAGAGCCCGTCTGGTCGGCCTATGACTGGACCGGTCCGATTGTCGGCACCCAGTTTTTACGGTGGGTTTCGGATTCGGCGATTACCGGGGCGAAAATCGACACCGACGGCAATCTGCTGCTCAGCGGCTGGTCCGACGGCGGGAATTCTGTGTTGACCCTGCAGCCGTACGATCTGCGGCAGCGTATTGATGTGCAGGGTCATGCCAGCTCGATCTGGGGTGCCAATGTGCTGAGTGTGTCCTACCTGATTCAGATGCATGCCGAGACCATGACCGTCTCAGGCGTCACGCGGTTTATGAGCTATCTGCCGACCTCCAATACCCCAAACAGTGTGTCGATCCGCGATTTCACCAGACTGGAAAACGGAAGTGTGGCCATAACCGGCGGCTCCGCCTTTGCGCTGATCGAGACGCACGATGCCTGGTTTGAACCGTGGTATCTCCAATGGCGCACGAACCGGCATGCCACCGCGCGGGGCGGGCCCTATCTTGCCGTGTATGCGGAAGATTTGAAAACTCTCCGCCTGAGTACCATCCTGCCCGGGGTACAGCAGGCCGGTCTGGCCTCGCAGGGGGATCGTTTGCTGGTCTTCGGGGCTGCCACAGCCCGCAACAATTCATACGGGGACGAAACCCCGACCCTTGTGAAGCACTCGGTGCAGTCCGCTTTTGGCGGCGGGCAGACCGATGCCTATCTGCTGCTGGTGGACACGGCCGCCGAGCCGCGTCCCGTTGAACTTCCGGAGAAAACATGGTGAATACATTCAAAACGACCCTTTTCGCGGCGCTGATTGCCCTGCCGCTGATGGCCCAGAGCCCCTTGCGTCAACACGAATCCGCCGCTCTGGCGGTATCGGGCACCTACCGCATGGCGGAGGAGGTCCGCCGCTTTCCGCATTTGATCCTCCTGGAACAGGAAGGGCTTCGCTTTCCCAGCTACTGGACCGGATCCCATGGGGAGGAAACCCTGACCTTCCGGGCGGAGGAGGATCTGCTTTCTGGCGACCTCCTGATTACCCACGAGGGGCAGCTGGTTCTGGAGCTGACACACAGTACCCGCAAACACGGCATGGAGGATCAGCTCCCCGCCGGTCCCTGGATGCGGAACACCCCGGATCGCAACATCCGTTTCCGCTATGAGCATTTTGAAAACGGACGCCGGGATGGCGAAGAGCGTGGTCGGAATGAAACCCGGTACCGGGTCGTTTTTGACGTGAAGGGAACCGTATTTGCGGATGGCAAGACGTCGTCCTTCGAGGGGACCGCCGTGGTGCTGTTTTCTTCACGGGTGCCGAGCTTCCGTTTGTCGTCGAACATCCGGTTTTCCGGAGCCGATTTGGGGTTTGAGGGGGTACAGGCCGGGGAAATCAAGGCGCAGGTCCAAACCCTTTCGCCGATGGGTACGCCTGCTCCGCCTTCGGCAGGTTCTGGCGGGGGGGCGGACGATCTGATGTTGGATCTCGGTTTTTAGAATCTTTCCGAGGAAGATACCGCATCCCGTGAGGGGAATTAACTCAATACGTTGAGTCCATCAAAACCTCATCGCTCGTAGATGGGCATAAGGCGGTAGTTAAGGGCCATGGTGAGGAGGGCCGAGGCGGTGGAGAAGGTGGTTCCGCGCGGACCGTTCCAGGATCCGTCGGGTTGCTGGGTGGCCTCGAAGAGCCGCAGAATCTGCGCATTCCACACCCGCCACTCGCTCATATCCCCCTGAAAGAGCGCCTGGGCCATGTAGTAAAAATGATAATAAATGTAGGAGGAGGACGCATCGCGGTTTTGACGGAGATAGTCAAAAATTTTCCGGGATTCGGCCGAGGTGAAATCATTGGCCAGACTGAAGTTCAGACTGGCGATGGCGGAGCGGGTGGGGTTGCCGCCGGTATTGTTGGTGTAGCCGATCCCGCCATGGGGGTCCATGGTTTCCCGAAAATACTGAAGCGCTTTTTCGATGGCCGCTTCCGGGACATGCAGGCCCGCGTTCCGGGCGGCAAAGAGAGTGACCAACTGGCCGCCAGAGACAGTGGTATCCGCGTCTTTGGAAATGGGAGTGTATCGCCAGGCGCCGTGCGGATTCTGTTCCTGGGCGTGCAGAATCAGATCCACGGCCCGGCGCAGGGGGAGTCCGACATCCGGTTCGTGCAGATGTCCGTAGAGTTCGGCCAGCGCCAGGGTGGCGAAGGCGTGGTTGTACATGGAGTTGCCGATATATCCGGTGTTCACATCCTGCTGAGAGACGATGTATTCCGCCGCGCGGCGGATCGGCGTGCGGAAGGGACCGAAATTCGGATCCTCGCCGCCGGCCAGAAAGGCGAGCACCGCGAATCCGACCACGCCGGGCTGTTGCCCATACTGATCGGGCCAGTGTCCCTGCGGGGTCTGCGTGCCGGCCAGAAACTGCAGTCCGGCCCGGTACATGCTTTCGAGACCGGGCGGAAGCCCTTCACCCACTTGCAAGCCGCCCAGCGGGTTCTGGCCCCGGGCCACACTGAACATCAGCAACATCATCAACAGCGTATTTTTCATTCCCGACCCTCCATGGCCTCGTAGTAGGCCTCGATCAGATTCCGGTATTCACTTGGCCAGCGGTCCGGGTTGACCGCCGCGCCCGATGCCTCCGAGTCCGGATCGCGTCGGCCCGCCGTGCCCGCCCGGCCCATGGCGGCCCGGCCCGGATCACCCGCGCCGGTCATGCCTTCACCGCCCTGATCCCCGGGCCGCATGCCCTGCATCATTTGCATCAGCGCCTGAAGCATCTGCTGATTCTGCTGCTGTTGGGCCTGCTCCTGTTCTCCGTCCTCGCCGCCTTCCGGGGGAGGGCTGCCCATGCTCTGATCCAGCGCGGCGGCCAGCAGCTCGATCACCAGCGTCTGGGTGGCGCGGGTCTCGCTGTCGGTTTGAGGACGGCGCAATTGCACTCCGGCATTCATGATCTCGCCGGAAGCCATGCTGATCAGCTGTTTCACATCTTCGGTGCGCACCCGGTTCTCCAGCCGCTGGAGGGTCATGCCCAGATCGTATTGACGGTCGGAAAGTTCCACCGCCTCGCGGTCATAGTTCATGTTTTCGAGATAGGATTCGTCCAGGGTCCGGGTGTGACGGCGCAGACGCTCCTGACGTTCGCGGGCGCGGACCAGGGCGATCATGGTTTCGAGATCTTCGCCTTCCTGCTCGCCCCCGCCGTCGCCGCCCTCGCCGCCGCCGGCGTCCTCCTCATCGCTGAGCATATCGGCCCAGCGGGCATATAGGCCCCGCCATTCCTCCGCCTCGCGGGTGGTGCGGCCAATGACATTGCGCAGAATCAGTTCCCGGAGTTCCGGCAGACGCACGGAAAAGCGTTCCGCCTCCATATCCACGGTCACCTCCCGGAGGATGTCTTGACGGGTGCGCCGGTAGAAGCCGTTCAGATCGTCGAAGACATAGCGGGTTTCGCGGAAAACCTCCTCCTGACGCGCCGCCTCCGCCTGAACCCGGGCCGCCAGGTCCTCCGGAAGCTGATCGGCGGACAGGCCGATGGTCTGCGGAAGCAGCTCCTGCATCACCCCGCCGATTTCGCCCTGAATGCGGGCCAGTTCCCGCAGGCGGTTGACAAAACTTTCGGAAAGACTGCGCTCCAGAGATTCGTTAAGATCCTGTTCCCCCTGCTGCATGGCGGCGAGGGCCTCCTCCTGACGGCGCATGGCCTCTTCGAGGCGTTCCCGACGTTCGGAATCGGCGGTTTCCGATTCTGCCCCCTCTTCACCGTTTTCTCCGGCTTCCCCCGCCTCGCCGGCGTTGCCCGGTTCTCCGGAGGCCTGGGCGGCGGCCTGCATTTCCCGCGCCGCCGCCTGCATGGCGGGCCGGGCGGTGTTTTGCAGCTCCTGCGCGATTTCGGTCCAGTCCGCAATCGCCTCATCGGAAATGGTTTCGTTTTTGGTGGATTCGGCAATCAGATTTTCCATGCGCGTCTGAGTGTCCTGCAGGCGCTCCGCGCGCAGCATCTCCTCCAGTGCCCGTTCCGCCAGTTCGGCGGCGGTGGACTCATCCGCAAAATCCTCCGGATCGCGTTCCGCCAGCATCCGGTTTTCCTCCAGGGCCAGGCTTTCCTGACGGATCAGCTCGTCCAGCTCGGACAGCACCCCCTCCATTTGCTGATGCACCATCTGGGCATGGGCCTCGTGGCTCATCACCAGAATCCGGTGCCGGGCGCTGGTGGACGGTTCCCGGCCGGGATAGGCATCCAGGGCCAGGGCGGTGAGATCAATCATGTCCCCCGCAACAAAGCCCGCGCGGTCGGGTGAAAACGTGATGGTGTGACTGCCCGAGAGCCCTGTGATGTCGAGATCCTCAAGGCGGTCGTCGGGAATCCCTTCGCGCACAACCCTCATGCGGGTCCA
>PXDP01000202.1 GCA_003565035.1 PVC group bacterium
CGCAAGGAGGCGTTCAGCTTCGGCCTGGCCCGGAAACTCCTCGCCCACTACGAGGGCACCCCGCTGCATCTGGACATGAAGGCGGTGCTGGACAAAATCGCGGAGTCGCTGGAGGGAGAGGTGACCCTGGAGCCGGACTGGCTGAGTGAACACGTCGACGTGCTGCCCGAGGACCGGGTGCGCATCGACCCGGAGCTGTGGGGCCGCATGGTGAGGTTCATCGAACGCCGGGAAACGATCAAAGCCCGGTACCAGACCTTCGACGGCCGGGAATCCGATTACCGCCTGCATTCCTACCACCTGCTCGCCTATCATGGGAACTGGTACCTGCTGGCGCACAACGAGGAGAAAGACCGCATGGCCACCTTCGCGCTCTCAAGGTTCCGGCAGGTTGAGGGAACCGGGAAAACATTCAGGCGTCCCCCCGGCTTCAATGCCAGAGCCTATGCGCGGGAGGCCTTTGGGATCACCCGCGGAGAAAAAACCCTGCGCGTGCGACTGCTTTTCGAGCCGAAGCTGGCGGTGTACCTCATGGAGCGGGTCTGGCATCCCACTTTCCGGCGATCTGACCGCCCTCTCCACGGAACAACGCGCGGTTCTGGATGAGGCGCACTCTTTCTACCGGGACGCGCACGCCGTGATCCGCGACGGCATCCCCCGCCTGTACCAACAGGAGCTTGGCAAAAGCTACCGCTATCCCTCCGGACGACAGGCGGTGCGGTTCCATGACCCGCAAACCGGACGGATACTGGTCGTGGCCCACAGCTTCGAAGCGCCGGAGGAATCCCCTCTGCACATTCCGCTTCCGGCGGGAACGTGGAAAACGACGCGGGTCTTTGGTGACCCCTCCCCCACCCTGCGCACCGACGGTCTCCACCTGGACGCGCTCCCCGGGTTTTCGGGCGCGGCCCTGTTGCTTGAATCCTGATAAATTTCGGACAGAATTCAACCGAGAGCATCCAAAGTACCCGACAGTTAGTATTTCATATGAACCTTCCCCTCTCCCTATCCTGTATCGTCGCCGAACATGAAGGCGCGCACCGTACACGCATCCACGAAACTCCCTGCACCCCCTCGCCGCCGCCACCTGGCCGGTCGCGGAAATCGGACCGGGAAAGACGATAAACTTCCGCCATGTTTTTGAACAAGGAACAGAAATGCGGGAAGGACAGCCCTTCCCGCCGTCAGGAATTTGAAGAAGCCCTCCTACTGGTGGAAGGCGTGGTTGGGAATTTGGACTTCACTTTAGCATTTCATCATATGATTGCATCTATACACCCAAAATCCTGAGAAGATACAGGAATGCGATTGCGATATGAAAGCCTGATAGCAAAATGCCCCGGCATGAAAAATAAAAATTGTGTTCAAATGAATTTTACACCCAAAAGCCCCAAAGGGGCGACAGCATACCAGCCCCAAAGGGGCGAGCGCATACCAGCCCCAAAGGGGCGAGCGCATACCAGCCCCGCGCAACGCGCGGGGATACATGTGCAAAAGCGCCGGCGCGGTCTGAAGGACCACCGTATAACCGGAGGCTTGGCAGACGTGTTTGGGCTACGCGATGTGCGTCGGTCCTTCAGACCTCTTCCGGTTTCTGCGCACCAAACCCGGGGGTGCCCCCCGGGCTGGTATGCTCTGCCCCTTTGGGGCTCACGAGTTTGTTATTTTCTGTGCGCTACCCATGGGCAACGAAGCTCCCGGACGAAACGCCCCGGCGATGAGGACGGATTTGGTGGGCCTCTTCAACGTGCTCATTCACCGACGGTTAAGCGGGCAGAGCATCCGCCTGCGGGGGGACCGGATCATCGGCCGCGCCTTGCGCACATGGAGGAGCCTACCGGAGAGATCGACAATGCCTCATGCTGCCACAGAGGCTTGAATCGTTGAATTTCCAATATCCAACACAGAACATTCAACTGAAAAAATTCAAACCACGTGACCGATGAACAGCGAAGCAACGAAGGCTCAGGTCAGCACTTCGCCGCTTTCGCTGTCGAAGAAATGGGATTTTTCGAGGTTCACCCGGAGCGGGACCTCTTCGCCGATGGCGTAGGGTTTGTGACCGTCGACGCGGGCGATGAAGGGGGTTTTTCCAGTGTTCAAATAGAGGAAAACCTCGGCTCCCATGGGTTCTTTGACTTCCAGGCGGGCCTGGAGAATGGGGTCCTCGCTGTCCGGCGCTGCGGAGTCGGAGAGGTCCTCGGGGCGGATGCCGAAGACAATGGGTTGGCCGGCGCGGGAGGCAAGCCGGGTGGCGGCCGCCGCAGGCAGTTGCAGGGCGAAATGCTCCTCCTGAAAAAAGAGCCCGCCGTCGCGGGAGTCCAGCCGGCCTTCAAAGAAGTTCATGGACGGACTGCCGATAAAGCCTGCGACAAAGCGGTTGGCGGGGCGGCGGTAAATCTCCATGGGCGGGGCCACCTGCTGGATGATCCCGTCTTTCATCACTACTATGCGGTCGCCCATGGTCATGGCCTCCACCTGGTCGTGGGTGACGTAAATCATGGTCGCGGCGAGGCGGTTGTGGAGTTTGCTGATTTCCATGCGCATCTGCACGCGCATTTTGGCGTCGAGGTTGGAAAGCGGTTCGTCGAAGAGAAAGGCCTTGGGTTTGCGCACAATGGCGCGGCCCACCGCCACCCGCTGACGCTGTCCGCCGGAAAGGGCTTTGGGTTTGCGCTGGAGATAGTCCTGAATGCCGAGAATTTCGGCGGCCTCGTCCACCCGGGTCGCGATTTCGGGCTTGGGATATTTACGGAGTTTCAGTCCGAAGGCCATGTTCTGGTGCACGGACATGTGCGGATAGAGGGCGTAGTTCTGAAACACCATGGCGATGTCCCGGTCCTTCGGAGGAACATCGTTGATCTTGCGGCCGTCGATGTAGATGCTGCCCCCGGAGATCTCCTCCAGACCCGCGATCATCCGCAGAGTGGTCGATTTGCCGCAGCCGGAAGGGCCGACCAGCACCATGAACTCCTGGTCATGAATCTCCAGGTTCACATCCCGGACGGCCGTGACTTTGCCGGGATAGGTCTTGTACACATTCTCTAAAACAACGTTCGCCATATTTTTTCTCCGTCAACAGGGTTTCCGGCGCCAGACAGGCGGCTTCAGAATATTTGTTCTGATAACTCTTATTTTATGTCATGACAACTCTTAATCTAAATCTTTTGTATCCTTGGTCAGTTTTTCGAGAGGTCCTTGACCTCATGGCGATGCAGGCGGTCCGCGAAGGGCCTCCACGCGGAAAAATTGCGGCGGGTCCTCTTCGCCGATTTCAATTTCCGCCACGGTGGAAGCTGGAGCGGGGGCGCGGGGAATGTCGCCCACGTGCTCCCAGGCGTTCTCCCGGAGGTCCAGGCTGCGCATGAGGCGGAAGGGGATGGAGGATCCGGAATCGTTGCCGTTGATTTCCAGGTGCAGAATGCCGGCGGACAGACCCATGCCGGTGGCGCGGAAGACCTGTTCCGGATCGCGGGGATCGGTGCCGGTCCAATAGGCGTCGGCCACGGTTCGGCCCGGCACGGCGGATTCCGCCCCCGGATCGCGGCGGAGCCCCCAGCGGTCAAACCAGTGCAGGGGCACGTCCCCGGCGGTCAGCTCCCCGCTGTGGGCGAACCCCAGGGTGTCGGAGTACAGATCCAGCGCCTGGGCGGTGCTGCGGATCACCAGATCATCCAACGCCCCGGTACCCTCGAAGGCAAGGGCGGCCAGACGCCTCTGTCCGCTTCCGTCCGCGCCGGGGCTGTTGGCGGTCAGGTACCAGGGTCCGGGAGACGTCGGATCGTCGGGAGCGCGGCGGCCGTGTTCGGTGGGAACCAGGGATCCGTTGATTCGCGGACGGAAAAAGCTGTGGCCTGCCGGGTTCGTGCTGTAATCCAGATCCACACTCACGCGGACCCACTCGTTCTCCTGAAGGGCGGCATGACCCATCGGGGTCCAGCGCGGGGTCAGGGCCTCGCCGTCGAAATGACCGTGCCAGATGTGCAGAAGGCCGTTTCCGTCGACAGCGAAGGCGGCCTGGGTCTCGGGTGGCATTCGTTCGGCATCGCGGAGCGGACCCGGGAGCACCCGGAGCATAAGATCCACGGTGACGGCCTCTTGCTCCGCGCTGTTAACGCCGTGTGAAAGGCCGGAGCGGAAGCGGGCGACCCGGGTGTGGGCGGCCTCGGGGACGGGATACCCCGGCGGCAGCGCCGGGGTATAGTCCTCGGTGATCACCTGACCTGTCCAGGACTCGCCCCGCCAGCCGCCGATGCCGGGCAGAACCGTATCCGAGTCCAGATCCTCAAAGGTCTGAACAATGGGCAGATCCTCGGGCTCGGGGGTGACCTCGAGGCTGATGCTCAGCGTCTGCGTGTCCGAGGGATCCTCCGCGTTGACGATGGTGACCGTGGCCTCGTGGATTCCGGCACTCATGCCATGGGTGTTGAGGGTGATGTCCTGTGTGCGCCGTCCTTTTACGCTCAGCGCCTCATTCGGAACCACCACCCAGTCCGCGTCCGACGAAAGCGTGTAGGCGAGCACGTTGCCGCCGTCATTGTAGATGTCGAAGGCGAGAGTCTCCTCCCGGTTCCGGGGCACCACCGTGTTCAAGGCGTTTGAAGCGAGGCCGACGGCGGCGGGGCGGGTGTCGAGGTAGATGCCCAGGTTGTTTCCCACGGAGCGGGGGGGGCTGTCGGAGGGCTGATTCAACAAAACGCTTTTATCCGTTAGTGTGCTGTCCGGATCCCACCAGACGAGCGTCGTCGATCCCCCGCCATCCATATTCACGCCGATGTGGGAGCCGAAATACAAGAGCCATGCCCCCACCTCTCTGTGGGTGGCGCCCAGGCTGTATCCGGCTTGTCTCCCGTCAATGGTGATCAGAAAAAGATAGCGGCTGTCCTGACACAGGCCATATCCGGTGCGGGGCTCTGCGGAGCCTGTTGATCCCTCCGGCGTTCCATCCCGCAGCACAAACTGGAATCCGGAAACCGCGATTTGGATGCCATCAAGACTCGTACCGGCCGGGGAGTCCTGCATCCGGGCATCCCAGTTTTGATTCAGCACCAGGGAGGGCCGGTTGTTGCCATCGTCGACTAAAATCCCGTCCGCAACCGTGAGCCCCAGCCTGTCCGCGTATGGGTAACTGCCGGCTGACCAACCCAACTCCGAAAAGGGGCGCCAGGGAGCGGCATTTATCGCCAGGACCATCTCCAGCCCCGTATCCCGGTTCTGATTCAGAAAATCACGTGTACGCTGACGTCCGGTGCGGATGAAATAGTCCTGCTCAAAGCTGACAAACAAAGGGGGCTGCATGGGAACGCCCCAATTGGGATGCCGTCCGGTGGTTTTGAAGCGGACGGCGGGTTCGGTGAGATCCACCCGCACGGCGTTGACAACCATCAGGCGGGGCTCCGAAACCGTCATGCTGACATGCAGAATACCGGGGTGCAGTTCGTTCGCGTCCGACCAGTCAAAAGGTTCCGCGCGGAGCGCATGGAAAAGGGCGGGGGCGGCGAAGAGGCAAAGCGCGAGGCGCGTCCGTGAGTGGAACAGGGTTTGAAACAGATCGTGGAACATGAGGGGACTCCATGAAAGTGAAGAGATGTGAGAACAATCCGTCAGGATGAAATCAGTTAATAATTGTAATATCAACTAAATTTTTCCATTCTATTTTTTTGGAGGAATCGACGCTCTTACTTTTCCCGGAAAAACACTTGCAAAGAAAAATAAACATCATTACATCTTTTATAGAGTCCAACTTCAAGCCTTCTTCTTTGGACGGAGAACTCCCATGATCCGATTAATTCGATTCTTTTGTTACGTCTGCCTGCTTCTTCTTCCGTTGGCGGGCCATACTCAACAGCAAACCTGGCGGAGCGCGGACGGTCAGCACAGTTTTCAGGGGGAATTCGTGCGGCTGCACAACGAGGTGGTGACCCTCCATTCGCATAACACCCTGATGCGCCTCCAGCTTCTGGAAAACGGAAACGAGGTGAAGCACCCCATTATCGAGTTGCGGGCGCACAATTATGAGGTCCACGACCGCCGGCGGGTTGGGCGGTATTTCCAGGCCATGGAATCCCCGCTGAAACGGGTAGGCAACACCGTTACCTGGCGCGGCCGCATGGCCAACAATGTCGTGCTGGAATTTGTGTTTGAGCTGGGCAATGAGGGGGTCGAGTTCGGTTATCGCCGGGAAGTGCCAGAGGGGTTGAAAGAGGATCAGGGCAGTATGCGCTTCGTCTTTTACGAAGGCGGACGTCCCTTTTATACCCTGATGCAGGTGCGGAACCGCTATCCTGACGGCCCAACCCACGACCGGATCCAAGGCATGTTCGGCATTCATTTCCGCTAAGGACCAGCTTGTGAAGAAAGGTTGTTTTCGCGGTGCACGATACGCTGCGTCAGGGTCCGCATCGCCGTCACCGCGCCGATGAGCATAAACCGGTGTGAACAGGGATGATGGAGCCATAACTCCGGTTGTTGGAGCTGGCGGCGGCGGACCCGAAGAGCGCGTAATGATCGCCTTTGCCGTCGGGGTCCGCGGGCCGGGGAATGTCCACCATGATCTCCAGCAGAAACTCTTCGCTCTCCACGGGAATCTTCTGCAGATCCAGCGGAACCAGGGCGCTGAGGCTGTAGCCCTCCGGATGAGGACGGCTTCGCAGGCAGACCGTGTCCAGGATCTCATGGCGCTGATTCTGCAGCAGGGCACCGCAGTCCGAATTTCCACCGACGGACGGGGCCAGAAAGACCTGCCGGAGCACCCCGGGATTGCGGGCGTGGAGATCCGGCAGCCGCTCTTCGGGTCTGGACGCGAAGATCTGAATGCAGGAGCCCTTCCACAGCGGGTACCCCCGGTGCATCTGCCCGTCCCGCACCAGAACATCCAGAGCCAGACAGCTTCCCGCCACGGCCAGACGCACCTCGGCCACTTCTTTTTTAAACGTGCGGACGAAACGGGGACGCTGAGCGGACAGCAGCGAGGACAACTTATCCATGTCCGTGGCCTCCGGCAGCCGGGGCACCTCCCAGCGCGATGCGTCATCCTCCACCGCCGCGTTCAACAGCGTCGGGAAAAGGGACGGCGTTTCGGGCAGGGTTTCGATCCAGAACGGTCCCGGATCAAGAATGCGGAAAGCGAATTCGAACGCGCGCGTCTCTCCTGGCGGGATGCCCCCAGATTCGAGCAGCGGATCGGCGTCAAATGCGATGCGTCCGGGCGGTTCGGCCTTTAGTCGCAGGCGGCCACCGGCGGGAATCCGCCCCTCGTTGCGCAAATGGACGGTCACCCGGTCTTCGGTAAACGTCAGCTCCGTGGAGAGGATTTCCTTTTCTGCTTCGGGCGGCGGAGTCCAGTCCCGGTAGTGGGCCGGACGGGCGCCCCGTGTCCGGGGACCGGCGCGGTGCGGATCGATGGGCTCGAAGCCCAGGGCCAGGGCCGGGGAATCCGAACGCAGGGTGAAGTCGTCGGCGGCGGGATCCGCGAAGAGCGGATCGGCCATCACGGTGTTCGCGTGCTGGCCGAGCGCCTGCCAGTCCGACAGACGCATGCCCCAGCCCATGTCGCCGTCCGATGCGCCGCCCCAGAAGAGATTGTCACGGTAGAGGGCGTAACCGGGGGTTCCGTCAATCTCCAGATATCCCGCTTCCCAAAAAACAAGATTCCGCTCGAAAATCGCCGCACGCCCCTCCTCCTTGTTTCCGAGCACCACCTGGGGGCTGGCGCAAAGCGCAAGGATGTTGTTGCGGGCATGATTGTCCCGTCCGAAATGGGTGCGGTAGCCGGGGCCGTCACAGCGGTACACCAGGTTGTTCTCCAGCAGCAGCCCGGTGGTGCCCTCGTCGGGATACAACCCCCGTCCGCCGTAGAAGTACATGCCCACGTGATGGATCACATTGCCGCGCACCACCGAACCCGGATGCCGTCCCAGCGTATAAATCCCGCCGTTGTCGCTGAGCAGACGCTCCCAGTTGATGTGGTGAATATGGTTATATTCGATGCGGTTGTCCACCGTGCGGGTGGGCGCGTAGCCCCAGGTCCAGCCGCTGGAGAGCCCCGTGTAGCGGAAGTGGTGTATGTGATTGTGAACAACACGGTTATAGCCACAGTCGCCGATCCAGACCCCGATGGCGCTCGGGAAGATTTTTCCGCCGTCATGAATTTCACAGTCGCAGACCGTGGCGTGCATGGGTTTGACGGCCGATGCGCCTCCCCTGGCCCGGGTCTCCACATCAGGACGCTCCGTCTTGCCGATCCGCACCCCGCCGGCGCCGAGATCGTGCAGGACACAGGCCGCCACGCGGTTGCCGCCGCAGCCGTCCCGCATCTCCACCCCGTATTGCGCCACCCGGCTGATTTCGCAGCCGTAAAGCGCGCAGTCCTCGGCAAAGTCCATGCACACCGCGCCGGGCGCCAGCACTGCCGCCTGCATCGAGGCCGTCCGCTCCGGCGGATACGACCACTCCGCATGCTGGAGGGAGAGGTTCTCCACTACGATATGCCGAACCGGCGCTTCCTCCGTGCCGGCGAAACGCACCAATTCTCCCAGCACGGGCGCGACCACTTCGACATCCTCCGGCCTTTCCCCCTCCATCGGCAGATAATACAGCCTGCCCGCCGGACGGTCCAGATACCACTCCCCGGGCTCCGTCAGGGCCTCGAACACATTCTCAGCATAGTAGCGAGCCATCATCCCCTGCTCGTCAATCGGTTTGCGTTCACAGCCGGTGACAAAGCGCACCTCCCGCTTCGCCACATCCAGCGCGCGGATGCGCAAATGGTTCTCCTCCCAATACTGCAGGGTGATCAGTCTCACATCATCCAGGTTGCGCCAGGCCTGAAGATCGCCTTCCGCGAATTCCGCGCGGTCGGGTGCCTCGGCCTTCCATTCGGTGAAACGGTGATAACCCTGCTTCGGCCAGCGCGGCCGCGGGCAGCGCCGTCCGTTGACAAACAACTGCGTGAAATTCCAGTCGCCCGCGCGTACCTCCGGCAGCTCCGCCACCCAGCAGGGCCGGCCGTTCACTTCGCCTCGGGTCCAGCCGCTGATTTCCCGTCCGCCGCTGAGCACCGGACGATCGCCGGGATAGGCCCCGAAGACCACCGGACAGCTCTCCGACCCCGAATCCTCCGAACCGAACACAAGAGGCTCGCTCAGGCGATACACACCGCCTCGCAGCAGCACCCGCCGCGCTCCCGCTTCGCTCTTCGGCAGCTCCCGCAGCAGATCCCGCGCCCGCGCGGGGGTCGCAAGCGGTCCGTCCCGTCCGTCTGCCGACGGATCCGGCAGCCGCCCGCTCCATGCGTCGTTTCCGTTCGGTGATACATACAATCTCATCGTATCCTTCATCTTGTTTTTCCAGGTTGGGTTTGTGAAATGCGTGTGGATCACTCCATTACCCTGCCGATTTTCAGCTCGGTGATTTCGACGTCCTGCATGACGTTGTGCCAGTTGCGGAAGCTGCCGAAGGCCAGGCCTCGCAGGTCGCTATCCCTGCCGCCGACGGTTTTGAGCAAATCGCCGTTGAGATAAAATTCCCAGTCCGCGCCCCGGCGGCGGATGGCGGCGCGGTGCCATTGGTTGGGCGCCAGGTTTTCCGTCAGCGCTTCGCCCAGTCCGTATAGGGTAACCGGTGCGCCGGACTGACGCCGATTGCAGAGCTGCAGCAGGGACAGGTACTCGCTGGTGCGGCCGCGTCCGCCCCGCTTCAAGCCGATGAGCCCGCCGTCCGACGAGGCTTCATAGAGAAGCGACCCATGGGGGAGCGTCCCGAAAAGCCGGAAGTCGAACTGAATGACCCAGTCGCTGTCCGACGGAAGCAGCTCGTCGGATACCGACCAGACACTGACATGGGATCGGCGGTCCTGTAAATGCAGAGCCGACCGCGCGCCATTTTTACGTACCCCGGCGATGCCATGTACATGCCCGTCGGTCTGCTGCACATAGTGCCGCCAGCCCTCGGGGATGCCGCCCGCCTCCGCCCCGGAAAAATCCTCACTCAGGATTTCCCCCCGGCCCAGATCGGATTTCTCCGGCTCCGGCAGCGCGATCCGCACCGGACGGTGAATGCCGGAATCGCCCTGCGAGCTGTGCTTGCGCACCACCAGCACGTTGCGGCCGGCCTTGAGCCGCTCCGCCGGCACCTGAATCTGGAAGGGGCGGTTCCATAGGTCGCCCACCGTGATTTCCTCTCCCTCCATCCATTCGGACTCGAGGGTGTGCTCGCCGACGGGCACCCCGTTGACATAGACCCAGGCCTGCTCGTCGACTCCGCCAAAGTGAAGCTCGACCCCCTGCCGCGCCTGCGCCTCATCCAGGGTGAAGCCGACCTGATACCAGCCGAAGCCGAGGTAGCGGCCGACCTCCGTGCGGGAAAGGTGGGCCGGCACGGTCACCGCCTGCCAGTCTTCGTCCCCGGCGGCCTCCGCCGCGAACCATTGCTTTGCCACCCCCACGTTCCCGGGGTCTTTGCGGAAACGCCACGCGCCCCAGGCCTCGGCGGGCAGCCAGGAACCGTCGAAGCGCAAACGCTGCTCCCGCTCCATGGCGGCGGCGAAGTCGGCGGCGCGCCCAATGCGC
>PXDP01000149.1 GCA_003565035.1 PVC group bacterium
GTTGATGCTGAACACGTCGAACCCGCTCATGCCCGCCAGACACCAAGCGGGCGGCACGGTGTGATAACGGGTGCCGAGGTTGAGGTGGTTGGGGGCGGCGCGGCGGCAGGCCTCGTTCAGCGTCCTGAAAAATTTCTCCACCATCACCGAGCTGAACCGGGCGCAGGCCTGTTTCGCGGGTTCGGGCAGTGGCAGGGAAAAAGCCTTGCCGGAAAGCACCATCGCGGGATCCAGCCCCTCCGTGGGTTCCTCGGCCAGATGCCGCGCAAACACCTCCCGGCACTTGGAAGTTCCTTCGGAAAGCAACATGCCTTCCGCCGGGGTCATGGCGGCGAAGCCCCAGTTGGGTTCATTCATAAGAAAATAGCCGATCACGGCGGGATCGTTCCGCGTTTCCACGAGTTGCGCCGCAAAGGTCTCCGCCGCGCGGTCGTATCGCGGGTCGAACACATCCGGAAAGTCACGGAACACCCGGGGAACCTCCGAAAAGGAGGGTTTGAGGGTTAAAACGCGCGGGAACCCCTGTTCGCGGGCCATGGCGTTGTCTGACCAATTGGCGACGGTGTTGAAGCCGAGGCCGCGGAGCTGTCCCGCCGTGATCCGGTCCCAGCGCGCTTTCCACTCCGGACCGAACACCCGGTGGAAATTCCAGGCGAGATGATCGAACAGGTGGCACTCATCTGAATGGATGCTGGACAGGGTTTCGAATAAATCTCCGTCGGGAAGATCCTCCATGGCATTTTCAATTCCGTTGATCGCGGCGGTGACGGAGGGACGGACGCAGTCGAGTCCAGCCGACCAGAACAAATGTCCATCCGGGTCCACCAGCCACCAGCGGTTTTCGTGCCTGGCGACCCGGAAGAAGCCGGTGGACTCCAGTTTCGGGCCGTCCTTCCATCCGCCGAAACGGGAAAAGCCCCCGGGCCAACGCGCGGTCCGCGACGCTTCGTGTTGCGCGCGCAAACGCCCGGCCAGTTCGTCGAGCCCCGTCGTTTTGCCCTGCCATTCCCGGTGACGGCATTGCCCCAGCGAATCAACCAACGGTCCTTTCGGCAAAAACGGATCGGTCAGCTTCTCCGGTGGTGTTTGGGTAACGGTCAGGTCGGTTTGCAGCCAGCGGGCGGGTTTCGCTCTTTGGCGGTGAACCTCCAGCACAAACCTATCGCATTTGCGGGGATCGACCGGGGAGCCAAAGCAGAGGGGTTTCAGCCAGGCGCCTTCCCGCGGAAAGCGCCATTGCCTCTGGTCGGTGAGGGAAAGCGGAATCCGCGCCCGGGCCTGACAAAACGGAAGCGCGGAATAATGGATCTCACAGGGGGACTCGCCCCCCCGTTCGAAAAGACAAAGTTTGAACACGATCAGATCCTCGGACTCCGGCAAGAAATCGAAGGTGATCCAATGGTCACGGGTCAGCGAGCCCGGTTCGATCTCCCATCGGCAAACCTCCCCGGGGCCATGGGTTTGAAACGCCAGCGCCGCTTTGTCGCCAAGCGCGTTCCGTTCGGGCGACAACCCGTCGGGGTACGTTGGGTTCAGAACCGTCGGTTGAAGTGGGTTTCGTTTCTGGGGGGAAATGCCAGTCATGTTCAGTCCCAGTGAAAGTCCAAAGGGTTATTTTAAATAAAACCTTGGATAATCACATCCGTTGACTTATCAAGGGTGGATATGAACTTTCGCATTCCCCCCACACCCACGTTTATTCTCCTCTTCACGCTGATCCTGTTTTTGCTCCCGCTGTCCGCCCAGGAGCACATGGTTCAGGAAAGTCCTCAACTTGAAGCCATTGAACCCGACGAAACCGTTTCGTCCCATCCGTTGTTGGACAAATTGCGGGGTAGCGGGAAAACCGGGGCGGCGCTCTTTCTGATCTCGGTGGTGGGGTTCTCTTTCGCGTTCGAGCGCTTTTTCCATTTGCGGAAGTCAGCCATCACCCCCCAGGGTCTTGCGGCCCGCGCGGACCGCATGTGGCAAGAGGGGGAATACGGGGAACTGCGCAAGCTGGCCTCCGGCAGTTCGTCCGCGCTGGGCAAAGTGTTGGTGGAAATCGTGGACCACCGGGAGGCCCCGCGCCAGGATGTCAGCACCATGGCGGGCGATGTCGCCAGCCGTGAAATCCGTCTGCATTTGCAATGGGCCTACCCCCTGGCGGTGGTGGCCACGGTGAGCCCGCTGCTGGGTCTCTTTGGCACCGTGTACGGAATGATTGGCGCATTTGAATCCGTGGCACTGGCCGGGGAACTGGGAGACCCCTCCATTATGGCGGCGGATATCTCCTTCGCCCTCATTACCACTGCACTGGGACTGGTGATTGCCGTGCCCTCGCTCTCGCTCTACCATTTCTTCCGAATCCGCACCCACATGCTGGCTTTGGGTCTGGAGGAACAAGCCAGTCATCTTATCAGTCTCTGGTTCAACCCCGTTCAAAACACCACCGGACAGGCCGGCGACCATGCGTCTTGATCTGAGCGACGGAGACGAGATCGGCGTGGACATGGGGCCGCTGATTGACTGTGTCTTTCTGTTGCTGATTTTTTTCCTTGTTTCCACCACCATGAAAAAGCCGGAGCCGGAAATTCCTGTGAACCTCCCGGATTCCGCAATCTCTTCGGTGATCAGCACAGACAGGCAGGTACAAACGTTAACCGTGGACCTGCAAGGAAACTTCTTCTGGGGATCCTCCCCCATTGGACAACATGAACTGCACCAGCGCATCCGGCAGTGGGGATCCGAATCCCCGAATGCACCACTGCGTATCCGCGTGGACCGGGACACTCCCTCCCGCTTTTTGATCCAGGTGATGGACCTCTCTATGTTTGAAGGATTGACCAATTATTCAATCCATACACGGGACCGCGAAGCAGAAGCCATTTTCCGAAGTGCACGCTGACCATGATCGATCCGGACCGAACTCCTGATATTTTTGAAGAGAAGCCGAAAAGCCGGTGGGTCTGGATTGTTCCCTCTTTGATTTTCCACCTCGCAGTTCTGGGGATTTGGCTCAACTCTCCCCCCCGGGAACCACGGGAACCCGGGGACCGCGAACTCACCATCCGGCCCGACCAGGCGGAGCTTCTTCAACAGCACGTTGAGGACGCCAACCTGATGCAGTTGCGCCAGCAAGTATCCGAATTGCAGGAAATTAAAGAATCCATGGCCGGCATACGTGAAGAACGAATGACGCGTATTCATGAATTTGAATCGGAGCGGGCCCGGCCGGCACCCCTGGAACTTGACCAATTACTGAAGAAACGTCTTGAGGGAAACCCGGAACAATGAAATCCATCTGGATTTTAATTCTTTCAATAGCTTTTTTCTGTCTGCTTCGGGGACAATCTCCGGAAGAGGAAATGGCTGACCCAGATCAAATACGCGCATTGATCGAAAGATTTGAATTGATTCAGATCCGGGAAAACCGTCCGGTTTCCGATTTAACTGTATTCGAGGCTTACACCGAAGCAAAGGCACTGGAAGAAGAGATCGTGCAGCTCTTCAGGGAGATCCGGGCAGCGGATCTTTCGCTCATTCAAGGCCTTACCCTTCATGAATCTCTTGAAGCCACATTGACCCCGCTGAGCCAGCGGCAACAAGTTGACGCGACCATCCTGAACTCCACAGCCCGGTCTGCGGAGGATGTGAAACGCTATCAGGAGGAGCTTGGCGTTGTGCTTCGGGAGACGGATGCCATCGTCGAGAATGCACGCAACCTGCTGAACCAATTCCGGTCCCCTCCCCCTTCTTCCCCCGGGTCTCCGCCAGAAGAAAACCCCGTTTTTTCAAGTGATCAGGCTTTTGATATGAGTCAACTCATGGAAATGATGGAGCAGATGGAGCAACTTGGGCAGCAGATTTCCGAGGGAATGCAGGATGCGGAGATTGATCTCGAAGCGGCTCTGGTTGAGATTAAAAGAGCGGATGAAAAAGTCGACAGCATCCGGGTCGAACTCCAGATAAAAATCAGGCGGCTCACACAGTCGATGGAAACAGAAGAGGTGAAGGAATTGGAACGTACCGGGGAGCTGGAAGTGGCTGAAAGCCGCGAAGAGCACTTAAAAGACCTCAGCCAAAAAATTGAATCGGCAGAGCATGTGGTTTCAGGTGTGGTGGAGGATCTGCGCGCGATGCGGGATGTTTCCGAAGGGCGGGTGGAGGCCGCCGAAACCATCGTCCGCGAACTGAGTGAAGCACTCGCAGCCGTTGAAGAGGCAGATGCGGCTGTACCGGAACCCCAGCGTGAATCTGTGGGCCCCCACACAGCCGAAGCCGTGGAACGCGTCCTGGCAGCGAGGCAAAGTATGGAGAGCGTCGCTTCAGACCTGGCGGCTTTGGAAATGATGCAGCAAGGCGGAATGGGAATGGGGATGGGGATGGGGATGGGGAGCGGAATGGGCAGTGGAAGTGGGAGTGGAATGGGGAGTGGAAGTGGGAGCGGGACGGGTCGCGGTTCTGCTATTGCACAACAGCAGGCGTTGGGAAACCTCGCCCGCTCAAGTTCCGGCCGGTGGGTGAACCTCACTGAACAAATGCGCGGACGTAATTTAAATGCGCCGGCCTCCGAAGTGCCCCCTTCCGACCGGCCGGAATTGTGGTCCGGCATTGGTGACCTGCGGAACGCACCCTCCAGTCGCAAAATTCCCAGCGCCGCCAGGCAGGGAACCGACTGGTTTTTCGTGGATGGCTGGTATGTGCTCAGCCGTTACGACAACCCGGGACGGGCCAATATTCAAAAGGTGTATCCTCCTGAATCCATTCTCGACCTCAATGCCCGCTATTTGAGTGAAGACGGAAAACCCATGCGCTGGGAGTATGAGAACTTTGCGCCACCAGTCATGATTCCGCACCCACCGGAAGAGTGGAAAATTTATTACTTTTACACCGAACTGTTTGCCGAGGAGGAGATGGAGGTCTGGCTGGCCATCGGCAGCGATGACCGCTCCGACCTCTGGATTAACGATTTGCCCGTCTGGCACAGCTCCAACGAACATAAACCCTGGCGGCCTGACGAAGGTTTCCGCAAGGTCGTCCTCCGTCAGGGCCGCAACAAAATCCTTGCCCGTCTCGAAAACGGACAGCTCGGGCTGGGGCTGTCGGTGTTCGTCAAAGTGGAACCTCAGCGCTGAAAGAGAAGTGCTCCGGCCGTGCGCCGACGGCCCTCTTCCGGAGTGCGCCCGCGTAAATCCCGGAGGTGGGGGCCATTGAATTGCCACGCGTACAATTCCTCAATCGTGGTTCTGGATTCTTCCAGTGTTCCACGGGAAATCCTGAGGAACGCGACCGCCCCTTTGAAATCCCGTCCAACCTCAAAATCTGCACCATTCTCAAGTGAACCAAGTTCCAGCCCCTTGAGGTTGCCGCCACCAGCTGCCTTCCCATCCATGTAGAATTTCACACTCTCCCCGGCACGGTCCACTTCCACCAGGAGATGGTGCCACATCCCGGTGTTCACCTCCGACGCGCCCGCAAACTCCTTCAGACCACCGTCGGAAAGCAACACCAGCCTGGGCCTGCCGTTCTTACCGATTTCGAGCCCGTATCCGGATCCATCATCCCGTTTGGCCACCAGCGTGCCCTCCGTGTGCCCTTTCTGTGTCTGAAACACCATTTCCAGAATAAAACTGTTCTCCGACATATCGACCGTTTCCCGCCGCGAACCTTCAAAATGGAATTCACTTCCATCACGCAGAGGGTAAGTCATATCCCGGATCAGCTCCTCATGCGCCAGGGTCGCGGTCCGGGAGCCGTCAAAAAGGAGGGCTCCGGCGATCCAGTCCTCCAGGGGGCTTTCGATGTAGTCCCGGGGTGAAACCGGTTCGGTGACAGTCAAATCGTTCCGGGGCAGAAAGTAGTACATGTCCCGGTGTGCGGATTCCCTGGTCATGAAAAAATGCTCTCCCAAAACAAGGCCGGGCGTGTCAGGGTGGGAATGAAAATGCCATTCGCCAACCACCCGGGCCAGGGCCCAGGGCACAAAAAACTTCACGCCGCCAGCAGGTTGGGGAGCTGCAAAAGCGGGTCTGTAATCCTGGCGGTACGGATCGAGGATTGGCGGAAGGTTCACTTGCTTTCCAAGCCCGGCCAGGCGGATGTTGCGGTCAGCCAACGCCAACTGCAGTTCCTCCAGCGTGCCACCGGTCACGGTTTCCACTGCGGAGCCCTCTTCACGGTGACGGGTCCCGGCAATTTCACCAAATGTTTCCGGCTGGCCATGAAAAAGATTGAACCCATAGGCCATGGTCGGTATCCCCATCCGCCCCATTTCACCGGTGTCCCCTCCCCCCAGCATACTGTGGTCTCCCGGCCGGTTCTGCGTGATGAACGACTTTGACATTTCGGAAAACAGGTTTCCCAGCACCTGACTCCGGTTGCCGGAGCTGCCGTGCACACCATATTCAAAACGATGCAGCGTATTGTTGAAAAAGCCATTCAAGAATCCAAACACGGTGAAAAATCCGCAATGGCTGAAATATTCCGGATCATCAGGATCCCGATAACCCGCGAGAATGTTGTTGAAAGCATAGGCCTTGAACCCTCCGTCGAGATACAGGTTGTACCCCAGTTGATGGTTCCAGAAGGAGCGGTTCCCGACGCTGTTTCGGGAAACGTTGTTGTAGATGTAAACCGGACCGCCCTGAAAATGTTCCAGCCCACCGTAGTCGTTCACCCCCAGCAACGTGTTTTCGATCTGATTGTGATGAACGAGATACCGAATCAGTGGCACCGTCCGGTCAGCATGACCAGAGGCCTTTCCTCCAAAGGTGATAATGCCGATGCCGAAACTGGTATCAATCATATTCCCTGCGATCTCGCAGGTCTCCGGGAAAGAGACGGAAATCGCGGGAAGGCTGTCCCAGCGTGCCAGCGATCCCCGGAACCCGGTGTTCACAAGCCGGTTCCGCATCACCTCCACATGCCGCAAATCGCCAAAGCGGGTGCCTTCAGGGTGAATAGGATGATAATCTGCACCCAGCACGGTTATAATTCCCGCTCCAGAGGCATCACGGACATCATTGTCAGTAATAAAAATGTTGTCCATGATCTGCCCGACCGAGCCGCCTTCATGCACCCGGCTGAGGCGGGCCTCCACCGCATCGGCCACATGATGAAAGCGGTTGTTGCGAACGGTAATGTCAGATGAATTTCCAAGAATCCGGATACAGTGACTGGGACGGGTATTGTGGCGGGTATTGTCCACGCGGGACCCGTCATCGGGATCGTTGAAACGGAAGGTAAGTCCGCTGATTTCGATATGGCTCTGGTTTTGAATATCGATCAGAACACGGCTCACCGGCACCTCGAAGCGGACCGTGTTCGGGTCCACGTCCCCGGCGGGGCGAAGATACAGCCGACCCGCGAAAGGACCGCGTCGCTGAAAAAAATACTCGCCCGGACTGTCCAGGAGCTGCGGCGCGTTTTCCATCATAAAAAAATTCCAGGCACGGTGGCGGGCGTAAATGGCCGGATCACCCAGGGTCGGAGCTGTAATCCATCCCTCTTCGGTATTCCAGGTTGCACGGCCCAGTTGCCGGGGGAACGCGGATCCCATCAAAGAAGGCTCCGTGGCCCGGATCACCGTGTCGGCAAGCGTCTGCGCATCCGCACCGTGCAGCTCGCGGATCACCCGCGAGTGGAATCGCCCGCTCGATGGATCAACCCGGTCCCAGCTTGGCCAGTTGGCAATCGGATTGTTCGGCGGCGTCGGTGCGTCATTCGGGGTGCGGGCGATGTGAAGGCGTTCAATAGTTTCGCCGTCGATTTGCCAGAGAGCCGCAAACTTCGAACGCAGCGGACCGGGATCGAAATCCAGGCCCACATCCATAAACCAAACCTTTTCCGGATCAGGAATGCCGGGGGCCTCATCCGCGTTTGCCCGTTGCCAGCCGCCGGTAATTTCGCGTGACCCCTGCAAAATGGCTTCGCCCTCCCCCCAATCCGGATCACGGGTGAGCCGTATCGGTTCCTCCGGTGTGCCGGACCCCGCAGCGCGCAGAGTGCCGCCACGGTAGATCACCCCACCTTTAAACACATAGGTATGCGGTCCGTCAGCTTCACGTGCTGCTCCTGTCGCGCGGGAATCCCAGGGATGATGCCGCCACGCGGTTTCGGGGCTGAGGCCATTCCGTGCGTCATCCCCGCCCTCAAAATCAATGTAGCGAATCGACTCGCCGGCAGTAAACACAAACGGCTCAGGTGCCCACTCCAAATTACCATTCGGAAGGACCGTCGCATGAGGCCGGTTCCAACTGAACTGCGTCATTTCCGCTCCAGCGGAGGGTAAAACCTTTAACATAAAAATGAGACAAATAACGTAACGCATGGGACACACCAGTAGGGAATTGAGAAAGAACGGCTATTCACTCTGAGTCAACATCTGGAGTTGCTCACGGATTTCCGGCCATTCTATGCTGGCAGGCGCCGTGTGGGTCTGCGCGGCCAGCGCGGCAGCGATACCGGAGGCCTGACCGGTGGCCGCGGCCGTACCTGTAACCCGGTAACTGGAATGCGCGATGAAATCGCCGCTGAGGCAACGCCCGCCCAGCAACAGGTTATCCACATCTTTGGCAATCAGGGCGCGCATGGGGATTTGATACGGACGCATAGTCGCTTTGTGAGCGGCCTCGTCCTGGGACGTGCTTTTTTTGCCGTCGGTGCTGTGAATATCCACTCCGAAATACACCGTGCAAACCGCATCCTCATGCTGCCTGCCAACCGCGAGATCCTCTGCGCTCACCGTGTAGTGGCCGTGAATCCGGCGTCCTTCCCGAACGCCGATTTGCTCACAGGTCGCCACCAGTTGCAGCCCGGCCCAGGGACCTCCGAGCGATTTCAGCCCCTTCACAATCCGGTGAATTTCCGCGCGGCCGCTGACGCTTGCGCGGGTGATGTCTTCCGCGTTGATGGCGGAGGCACCATATTCGTGATTCACCATCAGTGACATCAAATTCCCCTGAATCTGAAAAAGCTTGGTCTGCTGGTAGGACGGTTCGATTCCCGCCCGGCGAATTTCAGAATAGAACGATTCCACCGCCCGGTAGTTTACAGTTTTATGCTTTTTCGGCTCACCCCCGTCCCAGAAGCAGATGTGAGGCCCCAGGGCGTTGAGATCTTCCGCGGTGACCAGTGCCATGAACGTCATCGGCTGGCATGCGCCGCTTTCATCCTTGCCCAGGTCGTATCCGCAACCGGCCCGCGCCGCCAAATCGCCGTCACCCGTGGTGTCAATAAACATCCCCTCCAGGAGACATACACCTGCGCCCGCGCGTGCCGCTGCCAGGGCCGCGACCATGCCGGCGGGTCCCGCACCCGCGACCAGCACATCCGCCTCGCCCGCCACGGGCACCTGTTTCTCAATTTCCGTGACCGTCTCAATCGTTGTGTCCAGCATATCAAACCTCACAAATCTATATTTAATGTTTGATAATGCTTAGCAGGGCTGAAAAGATCATCCAAGATGAAAGCGACTCCCGCCCCCAAGTTTTTTTCCGCCCGCAAACTCCACGCCTGTATCTTGCTGATCGTTTTAACGATCCTCCCGGCAGTCCGGGCGGAAAACGATCCGATCCGGATCCTGACCATTGGCAACAGCTTTGCGAACAATATCACCCGCTTTTTCCCCGATCTGATGCGGGAAGGGGATCAACCGCTGTTGCTCTTCCGGGCCAATCTGGGCGGAGCCTCCTTTGAGCGCCACAACAACGCAGCCCGCGCGTTCGCCGAAAACCCCGATAATCCGCGGGGACGCCCCTACCGGGGCCCTCACCCTGTCACAGGGGAACCCGGCCCCTTCGGTCTTCAGGAAATTCTGGGCATGGTCGAGTGGGACGTGATCACCGTGCAGCAGGTCAGCCGACAGAGCTTTCTGCCCGAGACCTTTGAACCCCACGCCACTGAGTTGCTGGCACTCATTCGCGAACTCGCCCCCGACGCGGAAATCGTGGTGCACCAGGTCTGGGCCTACCGGGACGACCATCCCATTTATCGTAATCCTGATTTTGACCCGGATATCATGCACAAACGCATGAGACAAACCTACCGCGACTTCGCCGCCCGCAACGGATTGCGGGTATTGCCCGTGGGTGACGCATTCCATTTGGCCCGCGACACCGAACGCTGGTCATTCCGCCCCGACCCTGATTTCAATCGGGACACCGTCGAAGCAGGGCAACTGCCAAATGAGCAAAGCGGACTGTTGTCGGGGTTTTGGTGGCGCAGAAGGGATGGAGAGCGGAGCCTCCAGTATGACGGCTTCCACGCGAACCCTGCAGGCGAATACCTCGGCGCAAGCCTGCTCTTTCATTTCCTCTTCCCTGAACCTGAAACCCCCATCCCGGAATGGACCCCTGACATGCTCACGGAAGAAGAAACCGCAAGCCTGCGCAATCTGGCCGTGAAAACCCTCACCGAACAACCGGACGATTGACCCCGTATGATAGAGCTTGCCACGCCAGGGAGTAACCTGGCAACCCGACAAGATGGGCGGGAAAGAGCCCCGAACAGGCGGATTCAGCACATGCGTCATCGAAAACCCCAACTTACCGCATCCCCGACGACAGAGATCA
>PXDP01000165.1 GCA_003565035.1 PVC group bacterium
CGCTTCACCTCCCGATTCTGTGCCCCAGGCCGCCACCGGGCTCGTCCCGGTGATGCCACGACTCTGCGCCCTCATCTCCCTGACATTAAACAGGTTGCATCTGAACAGTATTTTTCAGAAATCAACTCTGGAGCAACCGACTTCCTGACCACGTCTGCCAGCAGATTCATATTTTCATATCCAACAAGGTGAATGCATTTCATTTTTCCAAATTGAATTTTAATTTTCAATATAGCATGATCCTTTTTGAAAAGGGTAATATTGTTTCGTTGGAAAAATACGACAAACAAAAAATCGCACCCACAGCCAGCAAAGATATCCAATATGCCCGAACCGCCCTCCGGCGTATCTCTTTCTCGGTAATCGCAAACATGCACTCACTCATGAACCAAACTCCTGGTCAAAAGATACTCCCGGATCATTTCTTCCGCATCATGCCCCTCCCACCGCAAGCTAGAACCGGATACCGGATAAATAACTCCTGAGGATTTAGCGTCTGCTCCTAAAAAGGTATATACTTCGGGAAGACGGTCAAATTCAATCACAATACGGTCCATCAAATCTTCAAAGGTCTTCACCGGTCCAATCCGGGCATGCATCCCACGTCCTTCATCCCAAAATGGCCTTAACTCTTCCCAGGTTTTCGGCATACGGCCCTTTCTTTCAAGATGAGCCACCACAAGATCCCCCGTTCCCCATACGGAATATGCATCCGGCAATTGACTGACCGTCGATCTCAAGCCCTGAACAATCAGAACTCCAGCAACCAGGAAAGCTACGACTAGGAGTACCAAGGTTTTTTTTAGAACTGCAGGCATCTTTTCAAAAATGGGTTTGGGTAAGATGAACACATCATACCTCTTTGCACTCACTGCGGTACAGATCAAAAGATCGATAAACCCGAAAAACCCCTCCGCTGACCCAGGCCGCCACCGGGCTCGTCCCGGTGGTGCCACGACTCTGCGCCAGAGCGGAAAATCGAATTCCTGAAAACACATCTTGGCATTTCTTTGAACAGATGTAAGGTTTCTTATGATGAAATACCTCAGAATCCTCCCCCTCCTCCTCGGCCTGGCCGCACTGCCGCTGCACGGCCGCACCCTCCCGGGCAAGCTCCACCTGCTCCATCAGGTCACCCTCCCCGAAGTGGAACTCCAACGCGCCACGCTCACCGATGCCCTCGAACTCCTGCGCGAAGCCTCCCGCGAAGTCGATCCCGACGGCGGGGGCATTAATGTGGTCATCCCGCCCGAATCCGAAGACATTGCCCGCCCCATCACCCTTTCCCTGCGCAACATATCCGGTCCCGAGCTGTTCCGCCTCATCGTTGATATGGCCGGCCTCCGTTCCCAGGTCCGCGGCAATCTGATCTGGCTGGTTCCCCCGGAATAATTCGCGCCATGTCCCAACCCGATCTCACCGAACTGCCCGCCCGCCTCCAGCGCTGCGCCGATCTCCTCCGCCTCTCCGGCGAAAGCGACTTCAAAGCCATCGCCTACGAAAAAGCCGCCGCCGTCGTCGAATCCGAAGGCGAAAGTCTGCGTTTCCGACGGTCGGAAAAGGAGCTGACCGAGCTTCCGTCCATCGGAAAATCCATCGCCGCCGATCTGCTGGCCTATTTGGAGACCGGAACCCTCCCCACCCTCGAATCGCTCGAAGCCTCGATCCCCCCCGGCCTGCTCGCCTGGCTGAATCTCTCCGGGCTCGGCCCCAAGCGCGCCGCGAAAATCCACAAAACCCTCGGCATCACCGAACTCGACGAACTCCGCGAAGCGCTGAACGACGGCCGGGTGGCGGAACTCCCCGGTTTCGGTAAAAAATCCGCGCAAAAACTTCTCGAAGCCCTGGAATGGCAGTCCAAACATCAGGACCGCTGCCTGGCCGACACCGCCCGCGATTTGGCCGCCGCCGTCGAAAACGCCCTCCGCTCGCATCCCGGCCTCGACCGTCTTGAACTCGCCGGCAGCCTCCGGCGCGGTCTCGAAACCGTCGGCGATATCGATGTACTGGCCGTCTGCAAAACCGATTCCGCCGGCCTGCACCACACCTTCCGCTCCATGGACAGCGTGACCGACGTACTCGCCGCCGGCGATACCAAAAGCTCCGTGCGCTTGACAGAAGGCCGTCAGGTCGATCTGCGCACCGTCTCCGCCGTCGAATTCCCCGCCGCCTGGCTCTACTTCACCGGCAGCAAAGAACACAACGTCTTTCTCCGAGGCCGCGCCCGGGAAAAAGGGCTCACCCTCAATGAATACGGACTTTTTCCGCTCGTGGACGGCGAAGCGGACCGCGAACATCCGCTGGACTGCCCCGATGAAGCCGCCCTCTACGCCGCCCTGGATCTGCCCTTTGTCCCCCCGGAACTTCGCGAGGGACTCTGGGAATCCCGTATCCTCACCAACGCACTGCCCCAAACGCTCCGCGCCGAAGACCTGCGGGGAATTCTCCATGCCCACAGCACCTGGAGCGATGGCAAAAACACACTCGAAGACATGGCCCGCGCCAGCCGGGCCCTCGGCTACGCCTACCTCGGCATCACCGATCACTCCCGCAGTTCCGCCGTCGCCAACGGACTCTCCATCGAACGGGTGGAAGCCCAATGGAAAGAAATCGACACCCTCAACCGCCGCTTCAAAGACGAAGGGCTCGGGTTCCGCATTCTCAAAGGCATCGAATGCGACATCCTCCCCGACGGATCTCTCGACTATCCCGACGAGATTCTTGAAGGCTTCGAGCTGGTCATCGCCAGCCTGCACAGCAGTCTGGATCAGGAGGCCGCCGCCATGCAGGCCCGGGTGGAGAGCGCCCTGCATCACCCGGCCGTCACCCTCCTCGGCCATGCCACCGCCCGCCGCCTGCTCCGCCGGAAATCCTCCGCCCTGGACATGGAAAACATCATCCGCCTCGCCGCCAAACAGGGCAAAGGTCTGGAACTCAACTGCAGTCCCGACCGCATGGAACTCGACTGGCGCTGGGGCGCGCTCGCAGACGAAGTCGGCCTCAAAAGCGCCCTCTGCCCCGATGCCCATTCCGCCGACACCCTCGCCAACATCACCCGCCTCGGCCTTCCCCTCGCCCGCAAGGCCGGATTCACCTCCGACCGTCTCCTCAACTGCTCGGATCCCTCCACATGGTAAGCATCACATCCCCCGGCTCCCGCAAATCTCTCTGGGGCGAAGGCCCTGTCTGGTGGCGGGACCACCTCTGGTACGTCGACATCGAAGCCCATGCCCTCATTCGCCTCGATCCCGCCACCGGCAGCGAAACCGTCTGGCCCATGCGCGAACGCATCGGCTTCGCCCTCCCCTGCACCGACACCCGCTGGATCTGCGGCGGCGATTCCGGCATCTTCCTCTTTGATCCCGCCACGGAAACCCGCCAGCCCCTGGCCGATCCGGAACCACATCTCCCCAACAACCGCTTCAACGACGCCGCCACCTCCCCCGACGGCCGTCTCTTCGCCGGCACCATCGCCACCGACAAAACCGGTGGCGCCGCCTCCCTCTACCGCATCGACGCAAATCTCACCTGTCAAAACGTTCTCCCCGGCCTCACCAACTCCAACGGCATCGACTGGTCGCCCGACGGACAAACGATGTACCACATCGACACCCCCACAAAAACCGTGAGTGCCTTCGACTATGCCCCGGCCACCGGCGCCCTGGAAAACCGGCGGGTCGTTCTAAACACCGAACCGCTCATCGACGCTTCACCCGACGGCCTCACCGTTGACATCGACGGACACCTCTGGATTGCCCTCTGCCACGGGGCCTGTGTCATGCAGTTTGATTCCGCAACCGGCAAATTCCTCCGGCACATCGATCTCCCCTGCATCGAAACCACCTCCTGCTGCTTCGGCGGCCCCGCCCTGGAGACCCTCTACGTCACCACCGGCATCGCCTCCGGCAAACAAGAACCCCTCGCCGGACAGATCTTTGCCATCACCGGCCTCAACACCCGCGGAAAAACGCAACACGCCTTTGGAGCGTGAGTGGATCAAAAAAACGAACAACAGAATAAGAAACCATGAAAACACGCCCTGCCGACAGAATGAAAAACCCGTATTATGCCCAACTCATCTTCCAGGCGGAGGGAATCCTCTCCAGGGCGGATCAGGACGCCAAGGACAAAGGCATTGAATTAAGCGATTCCCAGGCCCGCTCCGCTGTAATCAAGAGCATGAAAACGCTCAAAGGACAAAACCCTGACATCCCCAAAACCAATGAACGGGAAAGCCTGCTTGCCGTGATGATTGAACGTTTAGTTCAAGCCCCCGAATATCTTGAAATGGAGGCTCTGGAGCCGGATGCCCCCGGTGAACGGATAGATAAGATCCATTGGATTAACGCACTGGAAACCGTGGCTGATTCCATCAAAACCCGCAAAATCGACGTTCCGGGGTCGCGGGTCTACTTGAATTATATTCACAAATTCATCGCCGGGGCCATAAAGGAAGTAAAGCATGACGACTGATCCGGTTTAAATTTATGCGCCCCCCGTGCGTGACATCACAGAATAATGATTGACAAGACGTACAGCGTATGAGATTTTGTACGTCATGAACACAAAGCTGACATTACGTATGGATGATAATCTCGTGCATCAGGCGAAGACCCAAGCGGCTCGCCGGGGCAAGTCGGTCTCGCAAATGTTTGGTGAGTTCGTGACATCCTTGAGAGAGAGCAAACCAAACAATGACCGCTTACCTCCTGTTACCCGCTCACTTTTGGGAGTGATGGAGGGCTCTCGGGTCGCAGAGGAGGACTACAAAAAGCACCTTCGGGAAAAGCACGCTTGAGGGTCCTCGTCGATACGAATGTCGTACTGGATGTGCTTCTCAACCGGGAACCATTTGCTGAGTCGGCCGCCCGAGTCCTCGCGCTCGTTGAGGAATCCAGAATAGAGGGCTTCTTGTGCGCGACTACGGTGACGACGATTGATTACCTTCTCGGACAGGCGCTGGCTGCACCTCATGCGCGTGCGGCCCTTCAACGACTCCTGAACCTGTTCGAAATTGCCCCGGTTAACCGCCCCGTCCTGGAGCAGGCTCTCCGTAGCGGCGTATCCGACTTCGAGGACGCCGTTCTCGAGCAGGCGGCACGCCTGGTGTCTGCAGATGCCATTTTGACACGCAATCTGAAGGATTTCAAGAAGTCGTCAGTCACAGCATTCGATCCTCCGGAATTGCTCGCGGCGTTCGACGTGATGGAACATAAGGGTTAATCACCGCAAAGATCTGGCAGGGAAAGAAAACCTTGTCATTTTTGTGCATTGGGTTCATGTCCATCCGTGGTTCCTCCCCCCCCTGTCCCGATCCGTGATTGACATTCCCGCAGATATTCGCAAAGGCAGTCCACCAGTTCAACCCCTCAAAACCCAAAGATTTTTTTATGATTTCCGCTGTAAACCTCACCATGCGCTATGGTGAAAAAATACTTTTCGAAAACGTCAGTGTCAAATTCCGTGAAGGCAACCGCTACGGCCTCATCGGCGCCAACGGCTCCGGCAAGTCCACCTTTATGAAGATTCTCACCGGTCAGCTCGAACCCTCCTCCGGCGAGGTCGCTCTCGACAGCGGCTGCACCATGGGCTATCTGCGCCAGGACCATACCCCCTTCGATCATCAGAGCGTCATGGACACGGTATACCAGGGCAACGAAAAGCTCTGGAAACTCCATTTGGAACGCGAGCACCTCTACACCGCCGCCGAACTCACCCCCGAGGAAGAGGAGCGCGTCGGCCACATCGAGGAGGACTTCGGCGAAGCCGGCGGCTACACCATGGAAACCGATGCCGCCAAACTGCTCGTCGGTCTCGGCATTCCCGAAGACAAGCACGAAGGCGGCATGGACAACCTCGCCGCCGGCCTCAAGCTCCGCGTGCTCCTCGCCCGCGTGCTCTTTGGCGCCCCGGATGTGCTCCTCCTCGACGAACCCACCAACCATCTCGATATGACCAGCCGTGACTGGCTCGAAACCTTCCTCCAGCAATACGTCGGCACCGTCATCGTTATTTCGCACGACCGCTATTTCCTCAACGCTGTCTCCACCCACATTGCCGACCTGGACTATCAGGAAATCCGCATGTTCACCGGCAATTACGATGACTTCATGACCACCAATGCCATGCTCATGGAGAAACGGCAGCGCGAAAATGCCTCCAAAGAGAAGCGCATTCAGGAACTGCAAAGCTTCATCAACCGCTTCGCCGCCAACGCCAGTAAAGCCAAACAGGCCACCTCGCGTCAGAAAGAACTCGGCAAAATCGAGATCGACAAAATGAAGCCCTCCTCCCGCGTGTCCCCCTACATGCGCTTCGAACCGGCCAACCGACTCGGCGACAAAGTGCTGGAGACCGAAAGCATCTCCAAAGCCTACGAATACTCCCTCTTCACCGACTTCAGTGCCCTCATCGGCCCCGAAGACAAAATCGCCATCATCGGCGACAACGGCGTCGGCAAAACCACCCTCCTGCGCATGCTTTGCGGAGAACTGTCCCCCGACAGCGGCCGCATTGATCGCGGCGAAACCGTTGAACTCGGCATCTTCCCGCAGGAACCCATGACCGTTCTTCAGGAAGGCATTTCCGCCATCGACTGGCTTGCGCGCTTCTGCAGCGACGAACAGCAAAAAGAAACAGAACTCCGCTCCGCCATGGGCCGGATGCTCTTCCGCGGCGATGCCGTCTTCAAACCCTGCGAAGTCCTCAGCGGAGGCGAGAAAGCCCGGCTCATTCTTGCCTCCCTGATGATGCAGCAAAGCAACGTGCTCGCCCTGGACGAACCGACGAACCATCTCGACCTCGAAAGCATCGAATCCCTCAACTACGCCCTCAGCCTCTACGAAAACACCGTCATTTTCGTCAGCCACGACCGCGAATTCATCCGCAGTCTCGCCAACCGAATCTTTGAGATCCGCGACGGAGTCATCACCGACTACCCCGGCACCCTCGAAGAATTCGAAGCCTGGAAAGCCAAACAGGCCAAAAAAGGATAAGAGCCGCCCGAAAGGCATGACAAAAACCCTTTTATGTTGTATATTGTCACTATGAAGCCAAAATACACATATTGGAAAGAACCGGACGGGTTTTACCTCGGATACCTCAACCAGTACCCGGACCATTGGACGCAGGGTGAAACACTTGAGGATCTCAGAGAACATTTGCGGGATCTGCACCAAACCTTTTCTCTTCAGGAAATCCCGGGGATCCGGAAAGAAGAAGAGCTGGAGCTCGTTTGAAACGATTAGCCAGAAAGATTCTTCGGGATCTTTCTAACTCTTCAGGTCAGTGAAAGATGCCGGAATCATCGGCCAGTATAGCCTTCAAAAAAAATCAGCTACCCCCACCCTCAAACCGCAGAGCTGTGCTTCGCCGGCACATGCGGGACCTGGAGGAGAAAGGCTGGAGCTGTGCGGCCTGCACCGGTGTCTGCTGCACCTTTGTCGCGAATTCTATGCGCATCACCCCCGTGGAGGCCCGGGATTTGCGCCGCTGGCTGGAGTCCGAGGGGCGATGGACTCCGGAGCTGATCGCATCGCTCCGGGACTGCGTCACCCGCTTCCGGCTGGATCAGGATGCCGGCGACGGCCGCCGATCCCTCCGCAAAACCTACACCTGCCCCTTTTACACAAACAGCCGCCTGGGATGCTCGATTCATCCCGATCACAAACCCTACGGATGCCTCGCTTTCAATGCCCGCCGCCCCGGCATCACCGACGGCGGCACCTGCGCCTCCGCCCAGGACCTTCTGCAGCAGCGCGAAGCCCTTTTCCCTGAAGAAAACGCCCTCAACCACGCCCTCGCCCCCGATCCCTCCCCGCGCCCCATTCCCCTGGCCCTGCTCACCTGGTGTCCCGGGCCCGAAACCGGGCCATAACGCTCAAAAAACAAAACACATCGAGTGAAAGCTTTTCACTTGACCCCTTTCGCTGTCGCGGTATAAAGCGCGACCCATTTTCATCCCCAGCTCAACAAGAGGCTCAATAAGAGGTACCCTGTGAATATTCTTGATAAAATTGATTTAGAAAACCGTAAAAGCGAATTCCCCGAATTTGAAGTCGGCGACGCCGTCAAAGTGCATGTGCGTATTCGCGAAGGCAACAACGTGCGTACCCAGGTGTACGCCGGCACGGTCATTGCCCGCGACGGCCATGGCAGCACCGAGACCTTCACCGTCCGCCGCATTTCCTACGGCGAAGGCGTTGAGCGTGTCTTCCCTGTTCATGCCCCCGTAGTCGAAAAAATCGAAGTCGAACGCAAAGGCAATGTCCGCCGCGCCAAACTGTACTATGCCCGCAAGCTCAAAGGCAAAAAAGCCAAAATCACCTGAGCCCGTTCCCCCCGGAACCGCCAGCAGGCTGGCCGTCGAACACGCCGCTCTTCTCCAGAGCGGCGTTTCGCGTCTTGCCGGAGTCGATGAAGCCGGCCGCGGACCCCTCGCCGGCCCCGTCGTCGCCGCAGCGGCCCTGTTTCCTGCGGACCTCCTGCACCATCCGCCCCCGGCCCTGCTGGAGCTGAACGACTCCAAAGCACTCTCCCCGGCCAAACGCGAAGCCCTCTTCGAACTTCTCGGCACCACCCCCGGTCTGCAAAGTGCCGTCTCCGTGGTCGAACCCCTCGAAATCGACCGCCTCAACATCCTCCGCGCCACCCACCTCGCCATGGCCCGTGCGCTGGCAGCCCTGCCCGACCTCCCGGACCTCGCCCTGATCGACGGACTTCCCGTTCCAGGCCTCCCCTGTCCCTCCCAAAACGAGATCAAAGGTGATGCCCGCTGCCTCACCATCGCCGCCGCCAGCATCCTCGCCAAAGTCACCCGCGACCGGATTATGGTCGCACTGGACCGCAAGTACCCCCAATACGGCTTCGCCCGCCACAAAGGCTACGGCACCCGGGCCCACCTCGAGGCCCTCAACGAACACGGCCCCTGCCCCGCCCACCGCCAAAGCTTCGCCCCCGTCAGACAATTGCGGCTGTTCTAGGGGGAACGTCAAGAGCCTCAGGGCATTCACCTTGGGTGAGGACCTTTTCCTCTGAAACCCGCTCGCTGAAGCTTCGCTCTTGACTATCCGCGTAAACGCGGGACTCGGGCCCTCTCCACCGCAATCAGCCATCCGTACCCCCTCTTCATCCGTTGGTTCTTTCCTCTTCCCATCCGTTGTCCGGCAGAGCTATCCGTTGGTTCTTCCCCTCCCCCATTCGCGGGTCGGCTCTGCCATTCGCGGGTTCATCCCTCCCTTCCCTCCCCCATTCGCGGGCTCATCCTTCCCCCGCCCCCATCCGTCTTCATACGTCTTCATCCGTTTATCCGTGGTTTGACATTGCGGAACCTTCTCTCCCGGTTTAATCATCCACCATGGACCTTTTCCCCGACCATCCCGACGCCGCCCGCAAACGTCCGCTGGCCGCCCGCATGCGCCCCGAATCGCTGGACGAAATTGCCGGCCAGACCCATATCCTCGGCGAAGGCAAACTCCTCCGCCGCGCCATCGAGGCCGACCGACTCGACAGCCTGATCCTCTACGGCCCCCCCGGCTGCGGCAAAACGTCCCTCGCCGAAGTCATCGCCCGCGTCACCCGGCGCCGCTTCACCCGCGCCAGCGGCATCCTCGGCAATGTGGCCGAACTCCGCAAAATCCTCGAACCCGCCCGCGAACTCCGCCTCCGCGCCGGCCAGGAAACCGTCCTCTTTATCGACGAAATTCACCGCTTCAACAAATCCCAGCAGGACATCCTCCTCCCCTACGTCGAAGAAGGCGACGTCACCCTCATCGGCGCCACCACCCACAACCCCTTCTTTTTCATCAACTCCCCCCTGGTCTCCCGCTCCCGCGTTTTTCAACTCGAACCCGTCCCCCCCGAAGCCATCCAGGCGCTCCTCCGCCGCGCCCTCACCGATCCGCGAGGCCTCGCTTCCCTGCCCTGCGAGGTCACCGACGACGCCCTCGCCCACCTCGCCGCCGTCTGCGAAGGCGATGCCCGCAAAGCCCTCAACGCCCTGGAAATCGCCGTCCTCACCACCCCGCCCGATCCCGACAGCGGCAGTATCCGCGTCAGCCGCGCTGAAGCCGAGGAGAGCATTCAAAAGAAAGCCGTCGTCTACGACAAAGACGAAGACGAGCACTACGACACCATTTCCGCCTTCATCAAAAGCGTCCGCGGGTCCGACCCCGACGCCGCCATCTACTGGCTCGCCAAAATGCTCGTCGCCGGCGAAGATCCCCGTTTCATCGCCCGCCGCCTCGTCATCCTCGCCAGCGAGGACATCGGCAACGCCGACCCGCGCGGCCTCTCCATCGCCGTCGCCGCCGTGCAGGCCGTCGAATTCATCGGCATGCCCGAAGCCAAGCTCACCCTCTCCCAGGCC